>CANQTI010000121.1 GCA_947626725.1 uncultured Eisenbergiella sp. | reverse complement strand
GGTTACGCGGCTATGCCTCTGATCCAGGATCAGGTGGTGGACCGTCACGGCTGGCTGACCATGACTCAGTTTGCGGACATTATCTCCATTGCGGAAATGACACCCGGTCCCATCGCTGTCAACTCCGCCACTTTCGTGGGCATTCAGGTGGCGGGATTCCCGGGTGCACTCGCCGCTACGGCCGGCTGCATCCTGCCCTCTTGCCTCATTGTGACGACTTTGGCGTTTCTCTACTACCGATTCCGGGGGCTCTCCCTGATTCAGGGCATTCTGGCGGCACTGCGTCCGGCCGTGGTGGCCATGATCGCTTCCGCCGGACTTTCCTTAATCCTGCTCGCCTTTTACGGACAGCGCGAGCTGCCGGAAAACCCTGCCGACTTACGGTTGATATCCGTTTTTATTTTCTGTATCGGCTTTATTGTCCTTCGGAAATGGAAGCTGAATCCGATCTGGGTGATGGCCGGAGCCGGCGTGATGGGTATTCTGCTGTATTCGATATTCTGACCGGAAGGAAAACTGAACTCATCAGGCCGTATCACAATTCGGCCTGGGCATGAGAAAATTCGCTTCAGGTAAGCCGTCATTCTTTCGTATTGATCAGTACTTAAGAGATTGCTTGTCTTTAATCAAATGTTTGCTCTGAATCTGTATTTCTCAGCAGACGCACCGAATGTTTTCTATAATAATTTCTCATGCGGACATTCTTCCAGTTTTCAGGATCCTCTTCGATATCCTCATAAAACAACAATTGGGGCTTCACTGTAAATTCCTGCAGTGCTGCATCTTTCACCTCGTCGTTCAAAAGAAGCTCCAGTCTGTCCTGCTGCTGTGCATAATAAGAGACTGCTTCTCCGTTTATCAGCGACTGCAGAGCAGCTGTTGCAGTGAATTCTTCTGGCTTCGCTTTCGCAAAAAGGGCTGCGCAGAAAAAGAACGCGATCAAGCCACAAAGTTTTCCTGTTTCCAATTTTTTCCATGCAAGCGTTACCCTATATCTGCAAAACCACCAGCCAATGAGATAAAATAGATCGATAGGGATAAAAAGCAGAAACGTTAAATAGATCACATTAAAGATTCTGCCTGCCCCCGGATTGCCGCTTGCGTATATACTCGGTGTGAACATGGAGGATAAAATACAAAAACTCAGAGTCAAAACAGCCACCGGGTAGGGAAAAGAAAACCTGCCGGAATAATTCTGCATAATCTCAATGATAAAAGGAATCAGAATCAAAATGTATATCCAGACAATCCAGCTGCTCCATTCACCAAATACATACTCCAGGCAGTAAAAAAAAGATTCCAAAACAGACATTATGATGCCAGGCCGATATGTGAAATTCATTTGTCTTATCTGATTTCCCGGCGCCAGAACATTAATCCCAAAAGACAGTATCCAAACTGCAAAAAGAATGCCAACGCGAAGATATGAGGCCCTCTTTTTAATTAGATATAGGATCAAAAAGGCAATCACCAGACATATTCCACACTCTAATCCGGTAACAAGGTTTCCGCCTCCAATATAAAATACCAGCATAAGCGCCAGTATCATTCTCCCGGCCGCATTACGTTTCGTATCGACAAACATTTTTATGAGGATTCCAAGCACTGCAAAAAGCGCAGCATTAGGCAGCATATAGTGAACGGCCCCGTTATACCAAAACAATCCCTGCGTCCTGTCTATCATGGAGTTAATGCCAAAAAATAGATAAATAAACGCCAATGTGAATGCGGTATGACGTTTCGCGCCTAAACAGTTATGGAATACAGCATCAAATAATAATAACACCGCGACTGTCAAGGCACCAATCATGAACCATGTGGTAAGGCAATAGAATTGATCCCCAAAGATTCCAGGCTGCAGCGCCATGAGAAAAATAGACGCAAAAGTTCCCTGCCAGCTGTACCATAATTCCATCGTTTTTTTCGCTGCTCCACCAAAAACAGAAAAGAGGTTATGTGTATCTTCCCAGGCAAGACGGGTATATGTACTGAATCCGAAATCGTCCGCACACGGAAAATTATAAAATGCCAACAAAAAAATCGGAATCAATCCGCCAACAAATAAAACAAGCCAAAGTGCCAACCAACCAGCCCCGCTTTTATTGCGGATTGTATTATCACTTTTTTCAGGCACGCAAGATTTCGCCTTACGAACTGTGAAAAAAGAAAACAGTTTTCGAACCATATTGTATTTTCCTCCCAATGGTTATTATAAAACATAATTCAAAAATATATTCTCAGATCGTCCGGTAATCGATCTCTCTGTCAAGCAGCCCCATCTCTTCTTCCGGCAGCATCACCTCGCCGGACAGCACCTGGTCCGCCAGCTCTCCGGCCAGAAGAAGCACGTCGGAGTCCTGATAAATGTCTCCCAGGGAAAAATTCAGCGCGCCGCTCTGGCGGACACCGAACAGGTCGCCGGGGCCCCGCAGCTTCAAATCTTCGTTGGCGATATAAAAGCCGTCATTGGAACGGTTCAGCACGTCCAGGCGCTTATTGTTCTGGCCGCTATCGTCCCCGGTCATAAAAATGCAGTAGCTCTGCTCCTTTCCCCGTCCCACGCGGCCCCGCAGCTGATGAAGCTGGGCCAAACCGAAGCGCTCCGCGTTCTCCACCAGCATCACAGTGGCGTTGGGCACATCGATCCCCACCTCAACGACCGTGGTGGATACCAGCACGTCCGCTCTGTGTGCGGCGAAATCGTCCATGATCTGCTGTTTCTGTCCGGCCCGCATCCGTCCGTGCAGTGACGAGATGCGGATGGAATCGGGCAGCGCGGATTTCAGCTTTTCCGTGTAATCCAGCACATTTTCCACACCCTCCATCTCTCCCTCCTCTACCATGGGACAGATCACATAGGCCTGCCGGCCTGCATTCACCTGGGCCTCAATAAAAGCATAGGCCTTTTTTCGAAAAGAAGTGTCCACCACGCAGTTTTTGATAGGAAGACGGTTCTTCGGCATCTCATCCAGCACGGACACCTGCAGGTCGCCGTACAGCACAATGGCGAGGGTTCGCGGAATGGGGGTGGCACTCATCACCAGCACATGCACCCCGTCTCCCTTGTTCGCCAGCGTTTCTCTCTGGCGCACGCCGAAACGGTGCTGTTCGTCCGTCACCACCAGGGCCAGATCCCGGTACTGCGCTTTTTCCTGAATCAGCGCGTGAGTGCCGATGACGATATCTGCTTCACCGGAAGTGATCCTGCCCTGAATCTCCCGCTTCTGCCGGACACCCATGGAGCCTGTGAGCAGGACCGGATGCAGAGAAAGTCCATACCTGTCGGACAGCTTTGTGAGAGCTTCATAATGCTGCTGTGCCAACACTTCTGTAGGGGCCATCAAACAGCCCTGCCGCCCATTTTTCGCGCACATCAGAAGCGCCAGAAACGCCAGGATCGTCTTGCCGCTGCCCACATCCCCCTGTACCAGCCGGTTCATGGCCACATGCTTTTGCAGATCCGCTTCTATTTCATGCCAAACCCGCATCTGGGCGCCGGTAAGACGGTAGGGAAGCGCTCCGATCAGCATATCCGTCTCCGCCGCAGCCGCCATGGGCCTATCCACAAGCACCTGATCGTTCCATACCTTCTGACGCTTAATCTGTATCAGGAAGGCCAGAAACTCATCAAAAACCAGCCGCCGCCTCGCTGCCTGCACATCCTCGATTCCCTGTGGGAAATGGATCTTGTGCAGCGCTTCTCCCAGGGGGAGCAGACGGTACCGGCGGCGCAGCTCCTCGTCCAGCGTTTCATCCACCGTCAGCTGCTCCAAAACCCGCCCCATACAGCGGATGAGCAGATTGTTGCCAAGGCCCGCCGTCAGGGCATATCTGGGCTGCCAGGTGCCGGACAGTCGGGCATATTCCTCCTCCGAAAACATTCTGGACTGTTCCATGAGGAAGGTGTTTTTTGTTCCCCGCTTCACCGTTCCGCGGAAAATATGGAAGGTGCCGGGGGGCAGAGCGCTGCGGATATAAGGCATCCGGAACCAGGTAAGGCGCAGATTCCCCGTCGCGTCTCCCACGACAGCATGGGTGATCACGAGCCCCTTCGCCCGCACCGTGGAGGGACGCCCAATCACACAGGCCCGCACCGCCATGATACGGCCGCAGACCAGCTCCTGCACCGTCACCGGCGCTTCAAAATGATCGTAGTCCCGCGGATAATAACGGACGAGCTGCCCCACCGTTTCGATCTGCACTTTTGAAAAAAGCGCAGTGGTTTTCGCCCCTACGCCTTTTACGCTGTCTATGGAATCCCCTGTGTTCATACGCGCTCCGTCACTCAACAGAAACAATATAGTAGTAGATCGGCTGTCCGCCGTACTGCAGTTCCACATCACAGGCGGGGTATTTCACGGCAACCTTTTCCCGCAGCGTCTCAGCCTCTTCCTCCGGGATCTCCTGCCCGTAATAAATGCTGATCAGTTCCATATCGTCTTCCATCATCCGATCGATCATGGAAGCGGTGACTTTTTCCACCGCCTGGCCCACCGCAAGCATGCCGTCATCTCCGATTCCCATATAATCGCCCTGATGGATCTCATAATCGTCAATAAGAGTATCCCGAACCGCATAAGTGACCTCACCGGTCTTCACCGCGCCGATTGCCTCCGTCATGGCGGCCTCATTTTCTTCCGGACTCAAATCAGGCACATAGTTGATCACGGCCGTAATGCCCTGCGCGATGGTTTTAGTGGGGATCACCACGATCTTTTTGTCCTCACACAGATAGCTGGCCTGATTGGCGGCCAGAATGATGTTCTTATTGTTGGGCAGCACAAAAACGGTATCGGCGTTCACCGCGGCCACAGCGTTGAGCACGTCTTCGGTGCTGGGATTCATCGTCTGACCGCCCTCGATGATATGATCCACGCCCAGATCCCGGAAAATGGCATTGATCCCATCTCCTACAGACACAGCGATGAACCCGGTTTCCTTCCGCTCCGGTGCGGACGCCTGCGCGGGCGCATCCGGCCCCGTCCCGGCCTCCGCCGCCTCCTGCGCCTGCTGGCTCATCCGGATGACCTTCTCGTGATGCTCCAGACGCATGTTGTCAATCTTCATATTGGAGAGCGCGCCATACTTCAATGCCTTCTGGATCGCAAGTCCCGGGTCGTTGGTATGTACGTGTACCTTCACGACATCCTCATCCGCTACAACCACAATAGAATCCCCGATGGTTTCCAGATAGGATTTGAAATCCATCTCCTGCTTGATATTGAACGCCTTGTTCAGCATGATGATGAACTCAGTGCAATAGCCAAATTTAATATCTACTTCCGCCTGAGCCTTCGCATTCTCCGGCGCAAAGGGTGCTCCAGCCACCGGTGCTGTGTCGGGGGAAGGGGAAAACGCCACTTCTTTTCCCAGCAGCGCCTCATAGGCGCCCTTCAATACCTGGATCAGGCCCTGGCCGCCGGAATCCACCACGCCCGCCTGCTTTAAAACCGGAAGCATTTCCGGCGTCTGGCTCAGGACATACTCCGCCTGGTCGATGATGGCGCCCAGATATTTTTCCATATCGGTCTCGCCGGCATCCGCCAGTTCCCGCGCTTTCAGGGAAGCGCCCTTCGCCACCGTCAAAATTGTCCCCTCTTTGGGCTTCATGACCGCCTTATAGGCCGTCTCCACCGCCCGCTCTCCGGCCTGTGCCAGAAGCGGAATATCGATCGACTCATGATCGCGGATCACTTTCGTAAACCCGCGGAAAAGCTGCGACAAAATGACGCCGGAGTTGCCCCTGGCGCCTCTTAAGGAGCCGGAAGAAATCGCTTTGGCCAGCGACTGCATGTCCAGATCGTTATTCGCGTCCATCG
>CANQTI010000120.1 GCA_947626725.1 uncultured Eisenbergiella sp. | reverse complement strand
AGGAGGCCGCTGATCCGAAAAATCCGTAACGAAAGAAAAATCCATAACGAAACGATAAAAAAGGCCATTTCCGGATTTCCGAAAATGGCCTTTTTGAAGAATCAGAAGGATCGATGTCCTGTGCCGCGGAATGGAAATCCCTTTCCGGATGCGTCAGGTCCCGGAAGGTGTCAGAAAGCGCTGTCCGGTTTGGGCTCCTTTGGCACAGCGCCGACCTCTTCCGCGGCAGCGGCCTCCGCAGCAGCACCGGCAGCATTTTCCGCGGCAGCGGCCTCCGCAGCGGCATCTGCAGCATTTTCCGCAGGACCGGCCGTTTCGCCTGCCGCATCCGCTGCCTCAGGGCAGGCGGCGGGTTCTTCCTCTGCCGCGGGAGCGGCAGCGCCTTCCGCAGCTTCCGCCGGATCAGGAGCCGCGGCACCTTCTGCCGCTTCCATTGCTTCTGCAGGCGTGTCCGTTGCCTGCAGATCCTCCGGATCCTGCGCTGTCCCTTTTTCCAGCTTCCCACTGACAGAATCGATGGCCTTTTCTGTGGCCTCCTTTACCTTGTGGATCGCGTTTTCCAGATGGCTGTCTACAGACTGAAGCTTTTCATTGTTTTTGAGCTTGCTGACGGTCTCGGTGATCTTCTCGCTGACCGCCTTGTATTCATTGTTGGACTTGATTTTGGAAACGGTTTCTTCCGCCTTGGCCGTCACATTATCGCGCAGCGTGGCCGCTTTTTCCTGGGCCGCCTTCAGATCCAGTGTGACATAGGTATGGCCGTGCTCCGAGGTGGCCTTGGAAAAGATGTGAGATTCCGTCGGTTCGCTTTCATCCTCGAAATCATCGTCGTCATAGTCGTTCTCGTCAAGCCCGTCGTCATCAAAGGCGTCCTCCGAAGAAGGATCCGGAAAATCGTCCATCTCCCTTTCTTCCTTCGTCTTTCTGTTCTGCAAATAGTAGTAGGTACCTGCCGCCGCCGCGCCGGCTACAGCTGCGAATGCCAAAAACTTACCCAATTTTTTTGCCATGATATCCCTCCATCGGTGTATTCAGATTTACTCCCTCTCTATTTTAATACTATTTTGCGGAATTGAAAAGGGACTATGTATAAAAATTCTTTAAAAATGCGTGCTTCAGAGGCCGTCCAGCCAAAGCCCCAGGCAGAAAGGGCCGCCGCCTGTGCCCATTCCATTTTCCCGGACCGTTAGAAAAGCGCTGGTCCTTGGTGAAGCAAGTCCGTCAGGACGCTGCTGAGCCTAGGACCACTGCGCTTTTCTCCGAGCGAGAGCGTGTCCGGAAAAGGAATGGGCCCAGGCGGCGGCCCTTTCTGCCTGGGGCTTTGGCTGGACGGCCTCTGATATTTTCGGGAACGCCGGGCGGAAATTGGGAAAATGAAAAGGTTGAAGCGAGGATACGGTTGTGTTATGATAAAACTGTGGTTAGGTCATACGAGGGGCTGTATCATGAACGACAAATTTTTCGATCTGAAACAGGAGAAGCAAAACCGAATCATCAATGCGGCGCTTGCCGTGTTCGCGGCGGAAGATTACAGGCATGCCAGCACGGATGATATCGTTCGGCGTGCCGGAATCAGCAAGGGACTGCTTTTTCATTATTTTGAAAGCAAGCTGGGGCTGTACGCGTTTCTGTTCGATTACAGTGTACGGTTCATGCTGCTGGAATATTCCCATGAGGTGAAGCGGTCGGAGACGGATTTTTTTGAACTGGTGCGTCAGATAGAACGGGCGAAGATGCAGGTGATGAAACTGTACCCCTGCATGCAGCAGTTCATTAACCGGGGAATGGCTGAGGATTGTCCGGAAGCGGCGGAGGCCACCGGAGAGAGGCGGCGGGATTATCGGGAGTGGATGGAATCCTGTTTTATGCAGCCGGATTACAGTGTATTTGCCGGAATCGGGGATTCCGCACATCTCATTCACCTGGTCCGCTATGTGGTTCGCGGGGTGACAGAAGAGATGACTCTGCGCTATGATTTTACGCCGGAAAAACTGTACGACGAGGTGGAAAGCTATATCGGTATGCTGCAGCGCGCGTGGAAGGGGAAGGCGGATTGAAAAGATATGGGCGGGCATCGAAACGCCGGAATCCGTGACCGCAGGCTGGGCGGCGGATGCGGGCAGGCCCCGGCAGATGTCTGTTTGATAAAAAAGCTGCTGCGGCGGCGGAAGGTGAGGGAACCATGAAAGAAAAACTGTATACGATACCGCTCAACGATGCGGTAAACGCCAATGACGAATGCCCATTCTGCTACATCGAACGCAATGTGGAGCAGGATTTGATGGATTTTGTGCTGGGCTCCTGCGCTTCCTATATGGAAAGTGACGTCCGGGAGGATACAGACCGGGAGGGCTTCTGCCGCGCGCACATGAAGAAAATGTTTGATTACGGCAATACGCTGGGGAACGGCTGGATCCTGAAAACTTATTATAAGAAGCTGCTGAAGGAAATGGACGCGCAGTTTAAACAGTTTAAGCCCGGCAAGGTGAGTATGGCTGACCGGCTTCGCAAGGCGGCGGCGAACAACGCCATCGGCCAGTGGGTGAGCGAAAAGGAAAGCACCTGTTATATCTGCGATCGCTTTAAAAAAGAATACGAGCGTTATCTGGATACTTTTTTCTATCTTTATAAGAACGATCCCGCGTTTGTGGAGAAGATCAAAAATGGCAAGGGATTCTGCCTGCATCATTTCGGCGAGCTGTGCAGCGGCTCCGATACGCGTCTCAACGATAAGGAGAAAGCGGATTTTTATCCGATGATCTTTGAGGTGATGCGCAAAAATACGGAGCGCATGTCGGCCGATGTGGACTGGCTTATCGAGAAGTTTGATTACCTGAACAAGGATGCGGACTGGAAAACTTCGAAGGACGCGATCCAGCGCGGAATGCAGAAGATCAGGGGCGGATATCCGGCCGATCCGGTCTATAAGATGAATAAATAATTTTGGCTGCTCGGATTTTGCAGCGCACAGGCCTGACAGACGGGAAGAACTTCCGTCTGTCGGGCCTGTGCTTTGTGGGGGCGGACAAAAATTATTCCGAAAGACGAAATTTTCTGTTGCTATCTGATGAAATCTGTAGTATTTTTAATGAAATGGTTTTTTTTCAGGAGGGCTTGAGATGAGTGGACAGGAAATGAAAAAAACGGATCCGGACTATTCGCTGTCACCGGTTCCCGTCGGTGCGAGACGAAGTTTTCTGACGATGTTCATGATCATGCTGGGCTTCACGTTCTTTTCGGCCAGCATGTGGACGGGGCAGACCCTGGGGCTTTCCCTGGATCTGGCGGGATTCTGGAAGGCGCTTCTTCTGGGCGGCGTCATCCTGGGGGCCTATACCGGGGCGCTGGGCTATGTGGGCGCGAAGACCGGGCTTTCCCTGGATTTGCTGGCACAGCATTCCTTCGGGGCGAAGGGCTCCTATCTTCCTTCCGCTCTGATCAGTTTCACGCAGATCGGATGGTTCGGCGTGGGCGTGGCGATGTTCGCGATCCCGGTGGCGAAGCTGGTGGCGCCGGATTCGGCGTGGGTGCCCTATGTGCTGGTGGCTGCGGCGGGCGTCTGTATGACCGCCTCCGCGTTCTTCGGCATCCGGGCCATGACCGTCGTCAGCTATATATCCGTTCCGCTGATCGCGGTGCTGGGCATTGCGGCGATGGTCATCGCGGTCCGAAACGGCGATATGTCCCTGGCGGAAAAGTTCGCTGAGCATCAGGGCATGAGCGTCGTGGCGGGCGCGGGACTGGTGATCGGTTCCTTCGTCAGCGGCGGCACGGCGACGCCCAATTTCACCCGGTTCGCGAAGAGCGCGAAACAGGCGGTTATCGTGACGGTGATCGCGTTTTTCCTGGGCAACAGCCTGATGTTCTGTTTCGGGGCCGTCAGCGGCGTATATGTGGGCGGCAACGATATTTTTGAGGTGATGATCGCGCTGAATCTGACGGTGTTCGCGATCCTGGTGCTGGGGCTGAACATTTGGACGACGAACGACAATGCGCTGTATTCCGCGGGGCTCGGCCTTTCCAATATCACCAAGATCAAGAAGAGCCCTATGGTCCTGATCTCGGGCGCGCTGGGTACGGTGACGGCCATCTGGCTGTATGATAATTTTGTAGGGTGGCTGAACATTCTGAACTGTACACTGCCTCCTGTGGGAGCGATCCTGGTGCTCGGTTATTTTTGCCATGCGAAAGAGTACGAGCGCTGGGACGAGATCGGACAGCAGGTGAACTGGTTTGCTGTGGCGGGCGTCGTCCTCGGCGCGGCGGTGGCGAATCTGGTCCCCGTCGGCATCGCCTCCATCAACGGCATGATTGTGGCGTGTATCTGCTATCTGGCAGGAGAGGCTTTCAGCCGCAAAAAGTAAAAGCAAAGCGTACGGTTTTCCGTACGCTTTTTTAAAATCACACAACAAGGAGAGGGAATATGCTGATCAAACACATTCATCTGGAGAATGATCCCGATACGACGGATGTTCGGGTGGAAAACGGGGTTTTTGGGAGGATTGCCAAGCATCAGGTGCCTCTGCCCGGAGAAGAAGTGATCGAGGGGCGCGGCTGCATGATCCTGCCGCCCTTCATCGAGTCTCATGTGCATCTGGATACCTGCCTGACGGCGGGAGAGCCCGACTGGAATCGCAGCGGCACGCTGTTCGAGGGAATCGAGCTCTGGAGCAAACGCAAGGAGCGGCTTTCCGCGGCGGATGTGAAGGAGCGGGTGAACCGGGTGGTGCGCATGCAGGCGGCCAACGGCGTTCAGTTTGTACGTACCCATGTGGATGTGACAGATCCGTCCCTGACCGCCATGGAAGCGATGCTGGAGCTGCGGGAGGAACTGAAGGATCTTGTGACCATTCAGGTGGTGGCTTTTCCGCAGGAGGGGATCTTAAGCTATCCCAACGGAAAGGCGCTGCTGGAGGAGGCGGTGCGGATGGGCGCGGACTGCGTAGGGGCCATTCCCCACTATGAGTTCACCCGGGAGTACAGTGTGGAATCCCTGAATTATGCCTGCAGTCTGGCGGAAAAATACGATAAACTCGTCGATGTGCACTGCGATGAGATCGACGATGAGGCCTCCAGGGGCCTGGAGACGCTGGCCTGCCGCGCGCTGGAAACGGGGCTTTCGGATCGGGTGACGGCCAGCCATACCACGGCCATGCATTCCTATAACAACGCTTATGTAAATCGCCTGATGCGCCTTTTGAAGCTGAGCCGGATCAATTTCGTGTCCAATCCGCTGGTCAACACCCATTTGCAGGGCCGGACGGATACCTATCCGAAGCGCCGGGGCGTGACTCGGGTGAAGGAGCTGCTGGCCGCGGGCTGCAACGTGTCCTTCGGGCACGACGACATTTTCGATCCCTGGTATCCGCTGGGTACCGGGAATATGCGGGACTGCGTGTTCATGGGCCTGCATGTATGCCAGATGATGGGATATGAGGAGATCATGGATTCCTATAAGCTGATCACTTATAACGCGGCCCGGACATTGCACCTGGGGGATTCCTACGGTATCCGGGAAGGCAATCCCGCCAGCTTCATCATTCTGAACGCGGAGAACTTTTATGACGCCCTGAACCGGAAAAGCGAGGTGCTTTTCTCCTGCCGCGAGGGCAGAATGCTGGTAAAAACGCAGCCCGCGAAAACGCAGGTGCTGTTCTGAGCCTGCTGCCGCGGCAGCAGGGCAGGCCTTGAGAATCCCCAGCTGCAAAGGGGAATATGCCGTTGGAGATCCGCGGCCCGCAAAAAGCGCAGGCTGCGTTTCCCATATTCAGTTTCTTACAAAGAGGAGGAAGACAAATGCAGGAGAGAACTTTTGGTCAGAAGATCATTTTGGGAATCCAGCACACGCTGGCCATGTTCGGCGCGACGGTGCTGGTGCCCACGCTGACGGGAC
>CANQTI010000119.1 GCA_947626725.1 uncultured Eisenbergiella sp. | reverse complement strand
CGCTGCCGCATTTACGGCCTCTTTCTGTCCGGGGAAGCGCTCCCCGTCCCTTCCCGCTACTGCACCACCGCCACCAGACTGTGACGCACCACGGTATCCCGATACATATAGCCTTTTTGGAGCTCCTGCGCCACCGTACCGGATTCCAGCTCGTCGTTCTCTACCTGCATCACCGCATTGTGCAGATCCGGATCGAACGGCTTGCCGACGGCTTCGATGGGCTTCACGCCCAAATTCTCCAGTTCCTTCAGAAACTGTTTGTAGATCTTGGTCATGCCGTCTACAAAAGGCTCGCTCTTCTGCTCCTCCGGAACCATCGCCAGTCCCCTCTCGAAATTGTCCACCACCGGCAGGATCTTTTCGATTACGCTTCTGGCCCCGGTTTCATACATGGCGGATTTTTCCTTATCCGTGCGCTTGCGGAAGTTCTCGAACTCCGCCATCTGGCGCATCACCCGGTCCTGCAGCTCCGCAATCTGTGTCTTCAGAGTATCCTCTTTTTTATCCTTTTTGCGGGAGAAAAAGCCTTTTTTTTCTTTCGGCTCATCCCCGCCATCCTGTGCGTTGTCGTCCTCCCCGGTCTCCTCTGGCTGGGCATCCTGCACCGTTCCCGCATCCGCTTCGCCATCCTGCGCCGTTTCCGCCGCGTCCCGGCCATCCTCTGTCACATCGTTCTCCGCTGTCTGTTCCGCTGCATCCTGAGCATCCTGCGTCATATCGGCATCCGACTGACCATTCTGCACTGTCTGCTCCGCTTCTGCCGCGTCCTGCGCCGTTTCCGCCGCTTCTTCATCTATGACTTCCTGTCGGTCCAGATCCTTTTCGTCTGCCATGTCTATCACCCTTTCCTGTCTCTATCCGGTCGTCCCGGTTCTCAAAGCTGCCCGATCGGCACCGCTACTTTTTATTATATATCGAATCCAACTGACCCATCAGCGTCTTCAGCGTGCCGATAACCTTATCATAATCCATCCGTTTCGGCCCGATAATGCCGATCGTACCGCGCATCCCATCCCCCAGTTCATAGGTAGCCGTGACCACGCTGCAGTCCTTCATGGACTGGACCGGTGTCTCACTGCCGATATAAACCTGGATCCCGGTATTATTATCATCCGACAGCGTCTCCTCCACCAGTTTGCCCAACGTATGCTCCTCTTCGAAAATGTCGATCAGCTCGCTGGCCTTTTCCCGGTTATCCGTCAGCTCCGGATACTTCAGCATATTGTTTCTGCCGCTGGTATAAATTTTCAGATCTTCATCCGAACGGATCGCTTCCGCAACCGCATCGATCACTTCACCCACGATACCGCTGTGAATGCCGGCCTGCCGCTTCAGCTCCGCGATCATCGCCAGATTGATCTCATCGATGCACAGCCCGTTCAGATGAGTGTTGAGAAGGATATTCAGCTTCAGCACCGTCTCCGCATCCAGCGACTCATCCACGTTCAGAATGGTGTTCTTGATGACATTGCCTTCCACCACGATGACGGCCAGCAGCTGTCCGGCCTCCACCTGAGAAAGCTGGATAAATTTCAGTTTATTGCCTCTGTAGCGGGGCGCGGTCACCATTGCAGCGTAGTTGGTATTGGTCGCAAGAACCCTGGCCACCCGCTTGAGCATGGTGTCCATCTTCTCGTCCTTTTCGCCCAGCAGTCCTTTGAGCTCCTCAATCTCCCGCTCCTTTTCCTCCAGCATCGTGTCCACATAAAACCGGTATCCCTTGTCTGAAGGGATACGGCCCGCTGAGGTATAGGGCTGAACGATATAGCCCATCTCCTCCAGATCGGACATCTCATTGCGGATGGTAGCGGAACTCAGATTCAGGTCGGTATACTTAGATATCGTCCTGCTGCCCACCGGCTCGCCGGTTTCCAGATAATTGCGGATGACGGCCTGCAGAATCTTCTGTTTTCTCTCATCCAATTCCATATCCACACCCCCGCATACCGCGCTGCTGTTCCGAAATATCAACGGGGAAGGAATAACGGGATTTCCTTCCTCCTGTCTTTATTAGCACTCTCGTGCTTCGAGTGCTAACACCTTCTGATGCTTAAGATACCACTATCCCTTCCTATTGTCAACATTTTTTTCCAAAAATACTTATGAAGAAACTGTGAAAAAAATATAAATCCAGAAGGCCGGGCGCGTAGGCCGCGCTTTTCACCCGTTTTCTTATTCTTTCGCAGAACAAAAAAAGACGCTCCGCGCGCCTTCTCCGACTCCGAAAAACGGGACGCCGCTCCGCCGCAGCGTCCCCCTTCGGCCATATTCCTCCATTTCCGGCTGGACCGGTCCGCCGCGCACCTCTTACATGCCCGGCGTATAATTCACTTCCACCACGATATCCTCGAAGGTGACGGCACGGGCCTCCCCCCGTCCTTCCGGGGATGAGGGCTCATAGAGAATCCGATAGCCGTCCTCTTTGAACTTCGCGACGATCCCGTCCAGCTCTTCTCTGGACGCTGTCCTGACGCAGATATGCGCCAGCCCAGTGCGGTTCGGGTCCTTCGGCGCATCCACTATCTCCGGCTTCGTCATCAGCTCCAGCCACGGCCCGTCCCCTATCGTCATGATATAGGAATAATACCGATTTTCTTCCTCATTATAGGTCTTCAGCACCCGGGCGCCGAAATAGTCCTCAAAAAACTTCTTCGCGCCCTCCAGATCCTTTACAAAAATACCCACATTTCCGATTTTCATGGCAAACCCCTTTCCGTAATATTGATTCACGCGGATTCAGCCGAAGTCACCCGTCACCGTCCGCAGGAACCGCTTCGCGGCCTCCTGCCTCGGGCGGTTGAAAAACTCCGCCGCCGGCGCGTCCTCCACGACCACACCGCCCTCCATGAAGATCACCCGGTCGGCCACATTGCGCGCGAATTCCATTTCATGTGTCACCACCACCATCGTGATCCCTTCCGCAGCCAGCCGGGTCAGAATGTTCAATACCTCCCTTGTCAGCTCCGGGTCCAGAGAAGAGGTGGGCTCATCCAAAAGAAGCACATCCGGCCGAAACGCGATGGACCGGGCGATGGCGGCACGCTGCTGCTGTCCTCCCGAAAGCTGATCGGGATAATACTCAGCACGCCCGAGCATATCCACCTTTTTCAGCACCTCGTCCGTGATCTTTCGCGCCTCCTCTTTGTCCATGTGCCGCGCGGTCACCAGTCCTTCCATCACATTCTGGCGCACGGTCATGTTCCGGAACAGATTGAAATTCTGAAACACATAGCCCAGCCGCATGCGCAGCTGGCGGATCTCCGCGCTTTTCAGCCGGGTGATCTCCTTCTCAAAATCGAAGAAACGGATCGTGCCGCCGTCCGCTTTATGTAAAAAGCTGATGCTGCGCAGCAGTGTGGTCTTTCCCGAACCGCTGCTCCCGACGATGGCGATCACCTCGCCCTTATCCACCCTGAAATTGATATCCTTCAGAACCTGATTCGTTCCGTAACTGCATCGCAGGTTTTTCACTTCCAACATAGACGTTTTCCTCAATCAACCGCGGGCTGCCGCCAGCTGAGCCGCTTTTCCAGATACCTCTGCAGCGATGTGAGAACGGTGTTCAGCAGCAGATAGATCAGCGCAACCTCGCAGTAAAGCGCCATCGGTTCAAAGGTCTTGGCGGCGATCTGCTGCGCAGCCTTGAACATCTCCACGACTGTAATGCTGGCCGCGAGGGAACTGTCCTTCGTCAGGCCGATCAGCGAACCGAACAGCGTCGGGAACGCGATCTTGGCCGCCTGGGGAAGCACGATGCGCGTCATGATCTGAAAATAATTCAGTCCGATCATGTACCCCGCTTCCGTCTGTCCTTCCGGAACAGCCTGGATCGACGCGCGGATCGTCTCAGACATGTATGCCGCATAATTCAGCGAAAAAGCGATCACCGCGGAAGGAAACGCATCCAGCGTGATCCCCACCGAGGGCAGACCGAAAAAAATGATGTACATCTGGACAATCAGCGGCGTGCCCCGGAACAGCCATACATAAATGCGCGCCGCCCGGTTCAGGACCCGGATGTTCAAAACCTGGACCAGGGCCAGCAGAAACGCGAGGACCAGGCTGAGCGCATAAATGCATGCCGTGAGCGGGATCGTGACCTTCACACAGTAAAGAAGCAGATTGGGCAGAGAGGATATCAGGATCTCCCAAAGTCTTTCACTCATATCGTTTTCTTAAATTCCTTACTCTTCATACGCGGACGAAGTGTAATCGCCCTGCAGATATTTTTCCGAAAGCTCCTTCAGCGTTCCCTCTTCCCGAAGCTCTGCAAGCGCCTGGTTGACGGCCTCCAGGAAACGCGTCTCGCCCTTGCGGACGGGAATCGCGATCTGATCCTCGGAGTCGGGGATCACGAAAGCGACTTTCAGCTTTCCTTCCGCGTCAGGATGCTCGGCCATGTAGGAGTTGAGCACCGGGACGCTGGTCCCGCACAGATCCGCCCTGCCGGAGAGCACCAGTTCGATGGCCTCGCCGCTGGTATCGATGCCCACGATCTCAGCGCCCATGGATTCATACCAGGGAATAAAAGCGTTGGTGACATTGGTCGCCACCTTCTTGCCGTCCAGATCCTCCTCCGTCTGAATGCTGTCATCCTCCGCGCGGACGATCACGCGTCTGGCCTCATAATAATAGGGTTCGGAAAAATCGTATTTTTCCGCCCGCTCCTCGGTGACGCTCACCGCGTTGACCACCAGATCGAGCCGTCCGGAATCGATGCCGATCAGCAGCGAATCCCATGCTGCTTCCACGAACTCCGCTTCCACACCCAGCTTTTCAGCGATCTTCTCCGCAATCTCCACGTCAAATCCGACGATCTCATCGTTCTCATCATGATAGGTAAAGGGGGGATACGTCCCCTCGATCCCGACGACGAGCTTTCCGGCCGACAGAACGCTGTCCAGCTCATCTCCGCCCTGCTCCGTTTCCCCGGAGGACGCCGCGGCAGACGCGATTTCGGCCGCCGTCTCCCCGGAGCCCTCCTGCTTCCCGCAGCCGGAAACCGAAGCGGCCAGCAGCGCAAACGCCAAAGCAAACGAGATCCATTTCATTTTCCCCATACTCACTTTCCTTCTCATCCTTTCCTTATGAGAAAAGGGCATGGCCGAAGCCGCCCTTTCCGTTTTTCCGTGCGTACCTCCATCCGCCGAAGCTGCCGGCGGGCGTTCTGCCTGTGCCTTCCGGATCAGATCGCAAAGCTCCCCGTGACCTCATCATTGATCACGTAATAGACTGCGCTCTCTTCCGGCTTCACATACAACTCTGCTTTTTTGAACTCCTCCGGAGCGCGCTGCAGGTCATGCTCCCAGACCGCCTTCGCGATCTCCACCAGCGCCTCCGTCGTATAATCCTTTCCGGAGAACTGCAGCGTGACGACCGACGTCACCGTATTCTTCTTCACGGGCGCTTTTCTGGTGCGCGTTTTCTTTTCCGCCGATTCCTCCGCCGGTTTCTTTGTTGTTTTCTTTTCCATTTTCTTCCTCCCTGATATTCAGACATCTTCAGCCCGGCAAAAAGCCGGCATCTCTCTGTCCGAATTCTGGGACAGTTTAACGCAATTTATTCATTTTGTCAACTATTTTTCGAATTGGTGCCGGGAAACGGCCGATGCCGGAAAGAGAGCCGGACTTTTCGGCCCGGCTTCCCATGTCTCAGGCTTTTTTCAGAAAAAAGAAATACACCAGCACCAGCGCGCCCAGCGCGATCCGGTACCAGCCGAACGCCTTGAAATCGTGTTTTTTGATATAGCCCATCAAAAACCGGATGACCAGCAGGGAAACGGCGAACGCCACCAGCATGCCGGTCAGGAGCAGGGCCGCCTCCATGCCCGTAAAGGAAAAGCCGAACTTCACGATCTTCAAAAGGCTGGCCCCCAGCATCACCGGGATGGCCAAAAAGAAGGTGAATTCCGCCGCCGTCGTCCGGGAAACCCCGATCATCAGGCCGCCCAGGATGGTCGCGCCGGAACGGGAGGTGCCGGGAAAGACCGCCGCGATGAGCTGAAACAGGCCGATGATCAG
>CANQTI010000118.1 GCA_947626725.1 uncultured Eisenbergiella sp. | reverse complement strand
AGCAATCCGGCAAGGACTTTGACCGGCCGCAGTATAAAAAGCTGGTAAGGAAACTGAAAACGGGCGATCTGCTGTATCTCATGAGCATCGACCGGCTGGGCAGGAATTACGAGGAGATCCAGAACCAATGGCGAATACTGACGAAGGAGAAGGGCGTTGACATTGCGGTTTTGGATATGCCCTTTTTGGACACCCGGCAGGGCAAGGACCTCATGGGGACGTTTATTGCGGATCTTGTGCTGCAGATCCTCTCCTTTGTGGCGCAGAATGAACGGGAAAACATCAGGAAACGGCAGGCTCAGGGCATTGCGGTGGCAAAGGCCCAGGGCATAAAATTCGGGCGGCCCGAAAAAGAAATCCCCGCCGATTTTGGAAAAATCGTGCGGGAATGGGAACAGAAAAGGCTCCCGTTATCGGAAGCCGTCAGACAATGCAATATGAGTGAATCCACATTCTACCGCAGACTGCGGGAATACAGGCTCACCGGGAGGAAATAAACTGTCAAATGGTCTACCTTCTGACAGTTTCCAATTATACCCGAAACAGACTGTATTATCAAGGATTTTTGCCGGTAAACTGCATCTTTTTTCACCCTTTCTTCACTTCTTTTTTCACGGCGCACGGCCTTTGAAAGCTCAAAACGGGCGACTATCAAAAGGTAGACATTTTGATAAATCTTATATAGCGCAAAAGGAAATCAGTTGTTTCTATATCCGCCCGGCGGGAAAGCATTGGCGAACCGCCGCGGGAGCAATGAAACGCTGATTTGGTATCTTTACGTATATCTTTCCGTGTTGTCTTGAGATGAAGAGGAGGAAACGTGACATGAGAAAACGCCTTTTCACGCTGCTGCTGGCAGCGGCGCTGGTGCTGAGTATGGGAACTGCCCAGGTGACGGCCGGAGACATGTCCGGCACAGAGCAGACGGAGCAGGGCGCGGATGTGTCCGTGCAGATTCCGGACGAGGCGGATGCTGTCGGGGATGACGCGCCTGCCGGGGAGCCCGGCGAGGATGACGGGGCCGCCAATGAGTCCGGTGGGGACGACGGAAGCGGCGAGGAGGCTGGCGAGCCCGGCGAGGATGATGCGCCTGTCGGGGAGACCGGCGGCTCCGGCGAGGATGATGTGCTCGCCGATGAGACCGGCGGGCCCGGCGAGAATAATGTGCTTGCCGATGAGACCGGTGAAAACGACGGGGACGACGGGGCTGCCGACAAGACCGGCGCGGCCACCGCAGACGACGGGACTGCCGATGAGTCCGGCGAAGATGACGGGGACGACGGAGAAACTGTACCTGCCGCTGACAACAGTATGCCGTTCAACGACGAGCCGCAGACGACGGCGGATGAGCCGGCTGCGGTCTCGATCCTGTTTGAAGGCGCGGAGCATATCATTTCCCTGACCGCGGACGGCGCCGATGTGCTGTCCGATGCCCGGGCCGGTACGCCCATCGTCCTTTCTGCGGACGGCGAAGGCCGCGTGACTCTTGGCATGGAACTGGAGGACGGTTATACCGCGGGGACGGATGAAAACTCCAGTGACAGTGTGAGCTTCGACGGCGGAATGATCGAGATACGGGACGACGGTGACGGCAGCGCTGTCGTGCAGATCACGGCGTGCCCGCAGATCATGGCGATCGACGCCTCCGGTTCTACGGTGAAGATCACTCTTGTGGATGCCGGCGGGTACGTCACCAGGGTCACGGATTCCAACGGTAGCTACGATGGCTCTTTGTCGGGTTCCTATGAGCTAAAACAGGGTGCTGAGCTGTATTTGAGTGGCAAAGCCTGTGCGCTGGACGTGGAGGGCGGTCATGTTACACAGAAGCAATATAATCTTAACGGTGCCACCGGCGAGTTGTCTGTGACCTACTTCGTGGAGCCGGACGGCTCAGAGGATATGACTATCACGACCAGGGCCGACGACAAGGCGCCCACGCCCATCGAAATCAAGTATGTGGATCCGGAGAATAGGATCGGGAAAAAGGACAATTACGTTCTGCCCGGCAGCAGCTTCTCTGTCGGGCCGGGGGATGACGACAATTATACGATTTCTGTGGAGGGCAGCGTATCTTCCGTCACTACGTACGAAAATGTTAGTGGTAAAGAGTGCTATATAGTCCAAGTGAACGAGGATGCCACATCCGTCACGGTGACAGTGATGGCCGCCAAAGCCGGTGCGAAGCTGTCGGCCACTATCCCCGACGCCGTGGAATCCACCGGCCTCTACGGAATGAGCGAAATTCTCGAAAGAGAATATGTGGGGCACAACGGCACGATGGTCAGCGGGAAGGGCTGGTTCCTGCTGAAAAACGGCTACGCAGTGGGGTCCGGCGTCACCGGCGGCTCTGTCTGGATTTATTCGATCGGATCTGATGAAGGGACCGGCAGCATCCACACCTGTTACACGGTGGACGCCACAGCGGACACGGTGAACGTGCCTATCGTGGAGGCGCAGCCCTATCGGTGGGTCGATGTGAAGGTAGACAATGACGTTGGATGCCACTGCACTGTCAGAAACGTGCTGCCCGTCGGGGGATCGCAGTCTGGTTCCACCAAGGACGAGAAGTATCACTTTGTGGTGCTGGACGAGCTGACCGCAACGCTCGACGGCTCGGACCATGAGTTGGTGGCCGTCTCCGGCTGCACGCTGAGATGGGAAAAAGACGAGTACGGAAATCTCACCTACCGCATCATCCCCGATGCGGCGGGCAATACCGAAGTTGAGGTGCGCGTCATCCAGGCCGACAATCAGGAGCCGGTGCTGAAAGCAGGGACGGACGTCGAAACAGGCGTGCAGCCGGACGATGAAGCGGAGAGCAAGCTGATGGCCGCCATAGATATGTTTGCCAAAGACAGCGTACCCGTCGGCATGAGCCAGGAGACGGCCGATAAGCTCCGCGCCGCGCTGGAGGAGGCCGATGCCGTCACGGTGCCGGAGTTGTCCGCCGTGCTGCACGTGAAAGAGGAGAATAAGGAGACCGTTTCGGGCGCAGATGCCGTCTATGAGATCGAGATTGTCCTCAGCGTGAACGGAAAGACGGTAGGCAACCTCACGGAACTGTCTCAGCCCATCTCCATCGGTCTGCCCCTGCTGTCGCAGCAGATCGCGGGCCGTATCGTGTATGTGGTCCGCTCCCATGACGGAAAACAGGAGAGGCTGGCCTCGACCGTCCAGAACGACGTCATCCGCTTTGCCACCGACCAATTCTCCAAATTTGCCATCATGTCCAGCAACGACCTGGCATACGCGACGGTAGACCCCATCCCGGATCAGACCTGGACCGGCTCGGAACGCACGCCGAAGGTGCGTGTGACCATCATGGGCCCCGGCGGCGAGGAGACGCTGAGGGAAGGGACCGACTACGAGCTGATCTATACTGACAACGTGGAAGCGGGCACGGCCACCGTGACCATCAAGGGTATAAAAGACTTTAACGGCAGCACGACAGTGACCTTCCGGATCGTGAAAGCGGAAGCCGAAGCCACAACGCTCCCGGCTGATCCCGGCAGCGCGGCCAACGGTTCCGGCAGCGCAGCCGACGATCCTGGCAACACGGCCGACGGTTCCGGCAGCATGGCCGATGACCCCGGCAGCATGACCGACGATTCCGGCAGCACGGCCGATGCTCCCGGCAGCGTGACCAGCTTTCCTGCCACCGGAGACGAAACGCCTCTGACTCTGTATACATGGCTGCTGGCCTTAAGCGCGGGCGGCCTGGCGGCGATCCTGCTCTGGCGGAAAAAGCAGCGGTAAATCGGATCGCATAAAAATTTAAACGCAAAAGGAACGGCTGTCCCGGTACGTTAGAGAACGGGGGCGGAATCGCTGCGATATACGGATGTTTATTTCAGTCAAGGATACCCCCAACAATTCACGCTCACAAATGCCGAAAAGTCCTCTCCGGTTCTGCCTGAATCGGCGAGGGCTTTTTGCTGTTCACCCATTCTTCCGTTTTTCAGGTCAATCGAAATTCTCCCCGCAGTCTTGACATCTTAAAACCGGAAGGATTATAATAGCCATATCAATAGCGAAAGATTAAATCTTGCGAAATCAAATGGAGGCAGCGATATGAACATCTACGATTTCAGGATCAGAGCGCGGGACGGAAGCGAGGTGGCGCTTTACGATTACAAAGGGAAGGTTCTTCTCATCGTGAACACGGCGACCGGGTGCGGATTTACACCGCAGTATAGCGAGCTTCAAAACCTGTACGAGCTGCATCAGAAGGACGGGCTGGAGATCCTCGATTTTCCCTGCAATCAGTTCGGGGAACAGGCTCCGGGCAGCGACGAGGAGATCCACAGCTTCTGCACCGGACGGTATGGCATCACCTTTCCGCAGTTCGCCAAGATCGATGTCAACGGTGAAAACGCGATCCCGCTCTACAAATATCTGACGGAGCATACCGCATTTGCCGGGTTCTCCGGGCCGATGGGGCTGATCCTGAAGCCGATCGTGAAGAAGATGGACAGCGACTACAAAAACAACGGCAAAATCAAATGGAACTTCACGAAGTTTCTGATCGACCGCGGCGGCGAGATCGTCGCCCGCTTCGAGCCGACGGAACCGCTTGACAGGGTAAAGGCAATGGTTGAGGAGGTGCTGGTTTGACATGAATATCGCAGTACGGTACTATTCAAGAGGCGGCAACACGAAAAAGATCGCGGAGGCGATCGCGAAAGCGGTCGGCGCGGAGGCGAAAACGGTGTCGGAGCTGCTGACCGAAGACGTGGACATCCTGTTCCTCGGCGGCGCCCCGTATGCGTTCGATGTGGACGACGAAGTAAAAAAATTCATCGGCGGCATCCATGTGTCCGTGGGCAAAGTCGTGAATTTCAGCACGTCCGCCGCCGTCAAATCCACCCGCAGGTATGTGGAAAAGCTGCTTGCGGAGAAGAAAATCCCTGTTGCGGAGGAAGAGTTTTCCTGCCGGGGCGAGTTCATGATGCTCCATAAGGGCAGGCCCAATGAGGCCGACCAAAAGGCCGCCGCTGATTTTGCAAGGAAAATCATATCGTAAGGAGAAGCAGAAATCATGGCGGTTCCATTTGACCCACTGAAACTTGAAAACCAGATCTGTTTTCCTCTCTATGCCTGCGCGAAGGAGATCGTGAAAGCCTACAAGCCCTATCTGGATGAACTGGATCTGACCTACACGCAGTATATCACGATGATGGTGATGTGGGAGCATAAGGAGCTGCGGGTGAAGGAGGTCGGCAAATACCTGTATCTCGACTCCAGCACGCTGACGCCTTTGCTCAAACGGTTGGAGGAAAAGGGGTATGTGGCGCGGCGCCGCTCGACAGAAGATGAACGAGACCTGATCGTTTCCATAACCGACACAGGGACTGCCCTGCGCGAAAAGGCGCTCTCTGTGCCGCAGCGCCTCGCCGCCTGCGTGGATCTGGATCCGGAAAAAGCGCAGCTTCTCTATGGAATTCTTTATGAGCTGCTTGGAAGGCTGGGCGAGACGAAAAAGGGATAGGAAACGCTTTTAAAAACGGCGCGAAGCTGTAATGACGAAAGGCAGGATCATGTACCCGTCCGCACTTTGCGGGCGGGTATTTTTATGAGATCCCCGTTTTTACTGGAAAGAGGATCTGGGATAGAACTGGAATACAGCGATAACCGTAAAACGGTGATCGTGCAGGATATCGTTTCTGGCGATAACGCTGATTCATTGTATCATGTATTCGCTGATCTCAAAAGGAATGACGCCGTTTATGTTCTATATCGATTGGGGTGTATACGGGATCGCCGCCATAATGGTCATCTTTATCGTGGTGACGGCGATGCTGTTTTCCCTGCGCAGCGCAGAAAAAGTGGAGATCGTTCAGGAACTGAAAAGGGGGAGCATCTGAATCCCGCACAGTTATCCGTCTTGAAAAAGACCGTTTAACCGTATATAATATCAGCAGAAACTGTAAAGAGGGCGTTTGATGCCCGATGTGACTGCTGTAAGAGAAACTGCTCATGAACATCAATAATATCAATTTTACGTCCTTTATCCGTGTAGCGGAGGCGGGCAGCTTCAACAAGGCTGCCGAGGATCTATATATCACTTCCACCGCGCTGATCAAGCAGATCAATCTGCTGGAAAACGATCTGGGCGTGCGTCT
>CANQTI010000117.1 GCA_947626725.1 uncultured Eisenbergiella sp. | reverse complement strand
CTAAGAACTATCAACGAAAGAGGAGTCGAAAACGGCTCCTTTTTCGCTTCACAAGTGGCAAACTCGGGTTATATCACATTCATCTGTAAAAGTGAATAATTATTTTATCGTTACCGCTTTCCCGTTCTGACTTTTATTGTGTAAAATTAATATAAAATTTTCGCTATTTTTTTGTTTTTTATCCGTTATGACGACTATTTTGGCTGGTTCCGCATTTTATCTGCAAATATTTTTCACATAGTGAACATTTTTTCACGCTTTAACGACGTTTTATCATGTCTCAGCCGCTCATTGGCTGTCCCGAATCTGAGAATTTTCCGTACAGTTTCCCCATTTTTCTAAATTTCTATTGGTTTTTTCCCCCGATTTGCGTATAATGTATCATGGGCCGCAGGCCCATGATAACGAGAGAATCGAAGATTCTCGAGTCTATATTTGCCGCAGGCCCATGATAACGAGAGAATCGAAGATTCTCGAGTCTATATTTGCCGCAGGCTCATGTTAACGAGAGAATCGAAGATTCTCGAGTCTATCCCACCGGCGGGAGATTTCCCGCACCCAATCAAACACAGGAAGTGCGCGTTCATGTATCATGTAGATTTTGACCATCCCATTCACGTTTATTTCATCGGCATCGGCGGCATCAGCATGTCCGGCCTGGCAGAGATCCTGCTCTCCGAAGGCTTTACAGTCTCCGGCTCTGACTGGAATCGTTCGCCGCTGACCACTCTGCTGGAACAGCGGGGGGCCGTCATTCACTACGGCAAACCCCAGAAAGCGGAAAACATTACAGATGACATTGACCTGGTGGTCTATACCGCCGCGGTTCATGCGGACAATCCGGAATTTTCAGAGGTTCTTCGCCGCCGGATCCCGACCCTCACCAGGGCACAGTTTCTGGGGCAGCTCATGCGCAATTACGCCACACCAATCGCCATCAGCGGCACGCACGGCAAGACGACCACCACATCCATGGTTTCCGAAATCCTGCTGCGGGCCGACGCTGATCCTACGATCTCTGTAGGCGGCATCCTCCGATCCATTCACGGCAACATCCGAGTTGGAAAATCCGGCCTCTTTGTGACGGAAGCCTGTGAATACACGAACAGCTTTTTGAGCCTGTTCCCCAAAATCGGGATCATCCTGAATGTAGAAGAAGACCATCTCGATTTCTTCAAAGATATCCAGGACATCCGTGCCTCCTTCCGCCGCTTTGCCGAACTCATTCCGGCGGACGGCACTCTCATCATCAATGCGGATATTCCCAACGCAGAGGAACTCACCTCCGGTCTGCCCTGCAGAGTGATCACCTTCGGGACCACCCCGTCCGTGGACTATTATGCCACGGATATTTCATATGATACCATGGCGGATGCCACGTTCCGCCTGCACCGTTTCGGCCGGGATGCGGAAACCGTCACGCTCGGCGTGCCCGGCGCGCACAACATCATGAATGCGCTGGCCGCAATGGCGCTCTCCGACCTGCTGGGAATCTCCCCCGAAATCGCTGAGGAGGCCCTGCTCGCTTTCCACGGCACAGACAGGCGCTTCCAGTACAAGGGAGAATGCAACGGCGTGACTATCATAGACGATTATGCACACCATCCCACGGAAATCATCGCGACCCTGACCGCGGCACAAAAGGTCCCTCATCACACCCTCTGGTGCGTCTTTCAGCCCCACACCTACAGCCGCACGAAGGCGTTCCTGGACGATTTCGCCAAAGCGCTCTGCCACGCTGACAAGGTGATTCTGGCAGACATTTATGCGGCTCGGGAAACGGACTCCCTCGGCATCAGCTCCGCTGACATACAGGAAAAGATACGGGATAGCGGCAAGGAATGTTTTTATTTCCATACGTTCCCAGAAATTGAAAAATTTATTTTAAAAAATTGTATCAACGGTGATCTGTTGATAACCATGGGGGCCGGAGATGTGGTAAATATCGGCGAAAATCTCCTTTCCCGCTGACTTGTCCACACTATCCACAGGCGAAGACGCAGAGTCCGTCCTCCTTCGCCTGTGGATATTTTTTGTCAAAAAAAGCGCGTTCCGCCGCGGTTTCTCCCTCTTTTTCCACATTTTCCACAGCTTCCACAGAAGGCCCGGAAACGGCCTCCGGAGGGCCTTTGCTCCAAATTTTTTATTCCATTTTTCCCTCGGATGTGGTATATTAAGTGCAATCGAAATATGTGATTTTTGAAAGGCCGCACCCATGAGCACCATCACTTTGACCGATGACGGCGGCGCCAGCGCCACAGTCGTTTCCAATTATTTTATCGACAATTACATGAAGGACGCCAACGATGCGCAGCTCAAGATCTATCTATATTTGCTGCGCATGTTTCAGGCCCATACCAGCGTCAGCATTTCCGATATCGCGGACCGCTTCAACCATACCGAAAAGGATGTCATGCGCGCACTGCGCTACTGGGAGAAATGTCAGGTGCTCACGCTGGAATTCGGCAGCGATAAGGATCTATACCGAATCCGTTTCAATGTGCTGGGTCCTGTCCCGGCTTCTGGTACGGCCGCTGCATCTGCATCCGAACCCGTGTCGGCGTCTCCCGTGTCGGCAGCTGAGCCTGAGGCAGGGCTTCCGTCAGACGGTTCTGCGGCGGCAATTCCTCTGACTGCTCCGGTTCCCTCCGTCGCAGTGATCTCCCACCAAACGGTTCCTGTATCCGGTTCCTGGGAAAAACCTGCTTACACGCTGGACGAGCTGAAAATCTTCGGTCAGGCGGAAAGCACAGCCCAACTGTTTTTCATCGCGGAACAGTATCTGGGGCGTACACTGAGCCCTTCCGATATGAAATCAATCCTATTTTTTGTGGACAAACTGCATTTTTCAGACGATCTCATCGATTATCTGCTCCAGTACTGCGTGGAACGGGGAAAAAAGGACTTCCGTTACATCGAAAAAGTAGCTGTCGGCTGGGCACAGTCCGGCATTTCTACACCGGAAGAAGCGCAGGAGCATGCGGCCCGTTATGACAAAACGGTATACAGCATCATGAACGCGCTCGGCAAAACGAACGCTCCCACGCAGAGCGAGATCGCCTACATTCGACGCTGGACCGAAAGCTGGGGCTTTGAGATGGACGTCATCCTGGAGGCCTGCAGGCGTACCGTTCTGGCGACAGACCGACACCGGTTTTCCTATGCGGACAGCATTCTTTCCGCCTGGTACAATGCAGGCGTGCATCATTTGTCGGACATTCCGGCATTAGACGCCTCTCACCAGAAGGAAAAGGCCAGACCGGCCAGGGGCCGCAGCAACACGGTAACTGAATATAACCGTTTCATGCACAACGACTATGATTTTGACGCACTGGAAAAAGAACTGCTGAAACGTTGATCCTTTTCAAAAACCTGTGAGGAGATCCGCTATGGCACTGACCGTTTCCCAATATAATTCCATCATGCGTCAATACGAAGAACGCCAAACCCGCAACCGCCATGCCCATGAAAATCGGCTCCATCACATTTACGACACAGTGGACGGATACCGGACGCTGGATGAGTCCGTGGCCTCTGTTTCTGTCGCCCAGGGCAAAAAAATGTTGGCCGGTGATGACACGGCCTTGGATAAGCTGCGCCAGCGCCTGAAGGAGCTGGCCGCCGACCGCGCCAGACTGTTGACCGAAAACGGCTATCCGGAGGATTTTCTGCAGCCGCTCTACGACTGTCCGGACTGTCAGGACACCGGCTATATCCGCGGGCAGAAATGTCATTGCTTCCGCCAGGCAGAAATCGCCCTTCTCTACGAACAATCCAACCTGGAACGGACACTGGAGCAGGAAAATTTCGGCACCCTCTCCTACCGTTGGTACGAAGGAGAGGCATTGACCGCTTATCGCCAGTCTGTCGAAAAATGCAAAAAATTTGCGGCTGATTTCAAAACGGTCTACCAAAATCTGTTCTTTTATGGTACAGTGGGTACAGGCAAGACATTTCTTTCCAACTGTATTGCGAAGGAATGCCTGGACAAAGGCTGTTCCGTCCTCTATTTCAGTGCGGCCGGACTGTTCGATACCCTTGCCCGCAGCACCTTCAACTATAAGAATCCAGAGGAAATGTCCTCCCTTTGCAGCGACCTCTATGGCTGTGATCTGCTGGTCATAGACGATCTGGGCACCGAGACCGCGACCGCTCTCACGCTGTCTCATTTTTTCACGTGCCTCAACGAACGGCTGCTCCGGAAAAAATCCGTTATCATCTCCACCAACCTATCGCTGGAGGATTTTCAAGCGCGATATCAGGACCGCATCTTTTCCAGGATCACCAGCAATTTTGAATTCTGTAAGCTGACTGGCCCCGATATCCGGATGATCCGGAAAATTCCCGGCACACGCTCCTGAGAGCGACCAGCGGGCAAACCGCACAAAGCTTCGCGTCACGGATGCGGCTCTGTGCCTGCGGAATGCCTGCGCCGTATGAAAACCCCTCAACCGCATGAAACACACACAACTGATTGTCAGAAAGCGAGGTTTTCCCGAATGTCTGTGCGCGAAGAAACCAGGGATCTGGAAACAATACCTGTCGGTTCCCTGGGGATCATCCCTCTGCGGGGATGCGAATCCATGGCCCAGAAAATTGACGCCTATCTTACAAAATGGAGAACAGAACGCGAGAGTCAGCATAAAAACAGCCTGGCTTTTTCCGGTTATCAGCGCGACACCTATATCTTAAAGACACAGGTGCCGCGTTTTGGTTCCGGAGAAGGCAAAGGTGTGATCCTCGACTCCGTTCGCGGTTCGGACCTGTATCTTCTGGTGGACGTCACCAACTACAGCCAGACCTATTCCCTCTGCGGCAACATCAATCGCATGTCACCTGACGACCACTATCAGGATTTGAAACGAATCATCTCCGCTGTAGGCGGCAAGGCCAGAAGAATCACCGTCATCATGCCTTTCCTCTACGAAAGCCGACAGGACCGGCGCACACAGAGAGAATCTCTGGACTGTGCCATCTCTCTGCAGGAGCTGGTAAAAATGGGCGTTGATAATATCATCACCTTCGATGCCCATGAGCCCAGGGTCCAGAACGCCATACCGCTGAACGGATTTGAGACCGTACAGCCCGCCTACCAGTTCATCAAAAATCTGCTGAACGCGGTGCCAAACCTGAAGATCGATTCCGACCACATGATGGTCATCAGCCCCGATGAAGGCGGCATGAGAAGGGCGATCTATATCGCCAATGTGCTCGGCCTTGACATGGGCATGTTTTACAAAAGAAGAGATTATACCACCGTCGTCAACGGCCGCAATCCCATCCTGGCGCATGAATTTCTGGGCAGCAGCGTAGACGGCAAAGACATGATCATCATTGACGATATGATCTCCTCCGGAGACAGCGTGCTGGAGGTGGCAAGGGCTTTGAAAGGGCGCGGTGCCCGCAAGATCTTCATCTGCGCTACCTTCGGACTTTTCACCAACGGTCTGGACAAGTTTGACAAAGCGTATGCCGCCGGCGAGATCGACCGGATTCTCACCACCAACCTGATCTATCAGATTCCGGAGCTTCTGGATCGCGAATGGTATGTCAACTGCGATATGAGCAAATATATCGCTTACCTGATCGACACGCTGAACCATGATGCCTCCATCAGCGATCTGCTGGAGCCCAACGATCGGATCCAGAATGCGCTGGCAAGATATAAGAAAAAATATCAGTGAAAGGAAATCCAAGAATATCTGCAAAAAGGGACTGGTTTGCCTGCGGAACCGGTCCCTTTTTGAGCAGAAGAGAACAGCCGTTCACTTTCTGTTCACATTTCTTTAACGGAAAGTTTTTTTCAGCATCATGCTTTCGACACTTTCTTTTCCTATACTAAGTTCATACAAGATAATGAATGAAATGCTTAAGATCAGACTTATCCATAACTTCTAAATAGCTTTTTCATAATAAAATGCCAGGCGGCAGCGGGCCGTCTGGCATCCTCCCTTTTATGGGAGTTTTTTTTGGGGAAAAAACATCTGTGTATTTTCCGGCGCTTCCTTTTCTGCCGGAAGAAAAGCGGCCCGCTTTACGCGGGCCGCTCATTTATTGCTTCATAACCGTCAGGATCTGTCTCTTTTCCCGAAGGAGCATTATTTCTTCTTCTTGGCCAGAGAGGCAAAGGTCTGAATGCCCTGGATCACCAGGATCACGGCCAGAACGACCATGGCAGCCGCGAAGAGCATCTGGAACCAGTCGCCCCAGGCAG
>CANQTI010000116.1 GCA_947626725.1 uncultured Eisenbergiella sp. | reverse complement strand
CTGAATCTGGACGCGATCCATGACACCGTTCATGAGATGGCGAGAGACGAGGCCCGTCACGGCAAGGCGTTCGAGGGACTGCTGAAGAGGTACTTCAACTGATAAAAAATCGAAATCGAACAGATTTCTAAAAAGCGGGTGCCTCGCGATCATCAAAATAGAGGATCGCACGGCACCTGTTTTTTCGCGGAATTTCCGCACCTTTATACGGCCGCCGATGCTGTCAGTGCTTTATCGGGGAAAGCAATAATGCGTATTCTTTCCTTTTCCTTCCTGAACGATCAGCCCGTTTTCCGTCATTCGTTTCATCAGCCGTCCGCATGTCGTCTGACTGATACCCAACAATACTTCAACTTCTTTTCTTGTGACACTCCCCTTCTCCTTCGCCAGTGCGATCACTTTTTCTTCCTCCGTACTGCTTTTGGGATCCTCGTTGTATGATCCTTCCTGTTCCGTCTTTGTATTCAGGTTTGGAAGAATGATCTTAAACGCATTATCGGACGTTTCGATCTTCGGCTTCAGCCCGGTCCCTTCGTAGGCATCCATGATTTTCAGGATTCCGGTGCCATAGGCTTCGATCAACTCCAGACGGTAAAATATATTAGCCAGTTTCACATTCCGACAGACAGATATGCCCATCGTCACATCTTTTAATGTCACTCCGCTTACCAGACCGCCAATAGAGGTAAACTCAATCCTGTCTGTATAAATGCTGATAAAGCTGCTGGCACGAAAGGAATATTCACGATGGACCAGAAGGTTCAGAAGGGCCTCCCTGACAGCAGTCTCCGGATAGTCGCGTCTGTCGATACGGCGCAGTTTTTCGAAAGACGAATGGGTCTGATTGCGAAAATCAATAAAATCATAAGCTTCATCCATTTGCCGGAATAAGGAGCCGGCAAATTCTTTCCGATCCTTAAACTGGTTGTGATTCGTCCCTTCAAAAACGGCCGCCTTGACCGTGTGCACGCACTGGTCGGAAAGCAGCAGACCCAGGTTCGTATAAATACCATCCTGTGTCATGATCCCCAGTGTTTTCATTTGGGCCTGCCCAAACTTTATATTTCGATCACCAAATTCTTTTTCAGCTTTCTCAAAGGTTAGGTTCTGCTCCATAGACCGCATTTCCTCAAAGCGGTCCCCATCTGTTTCTTTGATCATGCGCCGGATCATCGTATTGGCAGCCGGAACAGAAGAATACCCCTGACGGACATAAACACCTTCGGGACGCAGCCCTTTTTTTGCGATATAATAAGGCCGCTGCGCTCCCTGCTGAATATCAATGGCGACGATCTTCTTTCCGTCCACCGTCAGAGTCTCATAATGGAGAAACATGGTTAAGTCCGGTTTGACAGCGTCCCGGACCATATTGCTGACCTGCAGGGAAGCACCGTCCGGATCATCCAGCCCAGCCACGGTTCCGTCATCCCGAACGCCGATATACAGCTTTCCGCCTTCGCAGTTTGCAAAAGCAATGATCTCTTTTTTGATATCCTCTGCCACGACTGCTTTCAGTTCAACTGTTTCGCTTTCCTGAAAAATCATTTGATCGCCCTCCCAAATCTATTCTGCCCACATTCTAACCTTTCTAACCGTTCTTGTCAATTATTATGATTAGAATGGTCAGGATAAATCACAAGGTAAGGAAACACCGTCTCTGCGTCTTATGCGTCCGGCTCTTTACGGATGGGGTATCCTACTCGATAAATGATGCCTCATCCCGGCTCCGCAAAATAGGGTTCCCGATTATTTTTTGATTGCAGGGATCGCGACCCTGTAGCTGTCAGGCAGAGACTTTTCGTAGTCCAGCGGCACTTCGACGCCGGACGCGATCTTGCTCTCTCCCTCTGTTTGAAGAAAATCAGGCAGCTCGATCAAGGCGGCGGTGTCAAACTTTTCGGGTATGCTGTTCAGCAGCCCCTCCCATTCACACCCCATTGCCTCACAGTAATCAAAATAGCCTGTTGCCGCGTGTGACGGCAGATAAATCAGCTTCCTTTTGGGCCTGGTCACAGGCGTAACCGTACAAATTGCTGTCGTTCCCATTGTTTGTCCACTTTTCAAAATATAGTAATGATTGACCAAGTGCCTGGTGAAAAGCGGCATCGCGATTTTCTGCTTGCGGTATTCTTTGGGCATAATGAAAAAGCGTTTGGCAAGGGGATGCTTGAAGTATATATAAAGCAAAGGCCGGGAGCCTTTTTCATGCTCTCAGTCTTGATAATTATCATAGAAGATCTGTATTTACAGAATCCGTTTCACACACTCAAAGAATCTATCCCTTTTCCCTTGCAACGAAAAAAGGTGACTGACAACAATCACCTCTTTTCTGCTCAATGTTATAAATATTAGAAAATTTCACATAAGCAAACTCGATATCTGCTTCTTTTTCAAATTATATTTTTATCTTTTTCATTCTTTCTGAATTTTGCTTTTTATTTCAGACTTCATTTCCTGAATATCCCAAGACATTCATAAAGCAAGTTGATCTCCTCCGCAAACGATACGTCTCTCTGTCCATGCGTTCTTTACCCTTCCCGCGTCCAAACGATCTTCTTTTCGATCATCTCATCGATATCCATGCCGATGATCTCGGAAGCCCTGGCCTTGGCCGCGGCGTCCTCCGGCGTCCCCAGCTTCCCGTACATTTCATAAGCCTGCTTGCGGTTCCCGTTGATATCCTTCAGCCCCAGGTTCAGCTTGCTCTGCATTTCCTGTTCATGATCCGTCATCCGGAACAGCATAAAGGCGTCCACGTCGGGCAGAGACGCCGCCTTCAGATAGCCATAAGCCACCGAAGCGGCCTGCTTTTCCTCTCCGTAAGCGGACGTATAGCCCACCTCTGCCAGAGAAATGCTCCGAACCTCGCCCTCCGGATTCAGGAACTCGGGACGGTGCATATAATCGATCAGGATGTCCAGATTCTGCATGGTGATGTAGGGCGTGGAAAGCGTGCTCCCGACCCAGCGCGCAGGCCCATTCCAGGCATAGGGATCCGTCAGTGGGGAATTGTAGGGGTGATAGGAAAGCCCCCAGTCGATGTTCCCTTCCCGCCGGATCCAGTAGTTAAAGCGGTCCAGGTAGTCCCGGGCGAGAAAGCTCCCCGGATTGGATTTGCGGTTCCATTCCTGATCGATGGAATTGTAAATCCGCAGGCTGGCGTTGGACGCCTTCATCTCATTATAGATGATGCGGAACGCCTTCACGTAAATATTGCTGTTGAAATCCAGTGAGCTGGAATCCGTATACCACCATTCCGTCCGCGCGTTGACCTCATTTCCCAGGATCCAGTTATCGATCTGTCCGTGCTCCTCCTCATCGCAGTAACGCCGTCCGAGAAATGCGCCGATCGCCTTTAAATGCTCCGTTCCCTCCGGCTGCGCCACGTTCAGCGCATATCCCGGGCAGGCGGCCCCAAAGGCTCTGGGATGCACCAGATCCCGGGAATATTCGCCCTCGCCCCGGTTCAGCAGCACCATGGTGACCTGAACGTCCATGGCATTGTAGGTGCGGATCATCGCGTCATAATACTCGATCTTATCTTTGTCAAAATACCAGGTCCGGTCGTTATACGCAAAAGGGATCGCGTCCGGCACCGACTCGTCCGAACAGATATCGTCCAGATACAGATTATAGATGACCTGCTGGATGCCGAGCTCCTCCAGTTCTCCCGACACGACGCCCTCCAGGGTCGGCAGGATCCCTTTGATCCCTCTGTCCATACGCTCGGCGGCCACAGGCGCCAGCACCTCCGGATTCGTGATGTAATGCTCGTCGCTGACCTGCTCCATTCGCCCGTTCCTTTTCATGGAGACCAGAAACTTCCGGGACAAATTGGACCCCTCCGTATCGTAATCCAGGGGAAAGCGCACCTCCGCGTTCTTCCCCGCCGCTGTCTTCCCGACCACCTCTCCGGCAGGCCCGTCTTCATAAACCTCATCCGCATACAGGTAAAACGTTTTATCGTCACTGGACGGAACGGGATCCGCTTCGATCTCGCAGACCACCTCCGCCCCTTCTATCCTGCAGGAAACGATCCGCACCGTCCGCCCCGCGGCCTGCACCGTTTTTGCACTGCCGCCGCAGAACAGAGCAAGGACCAGCCCCATCAGCATGGCCGCTGCCCTGACAGCAGGTCTCCCAAAAAACTTTCCGTTTGCCTTCCGCATCCTGTGCTTCCTCACATTTTCCCCGTCTTCCACGGTCTTTTTTCTGTCTTCACGGTCTCGCCGGGCCTGCTCACCGCTTCCCGGAACAGCAGCGTCAGATACGCATCCTCCAGCCCTTCCGCCAGCGGATAGCCTTCCTTCCCGCTGCGTGCCAGTTCTCCCATATCCAGCAGCAGCGTGGCGATGGCATATTCATCCTGCCAGTTTTCCATATGTACGGCAGGATTCCAGTCTTCACAGAGCTTCTTCAGCTCGGGCGTATCCAGCGCGGCGTACTCCGGCATCCGTTCGGGAAAAAGCTTCCGGAGCACCGGCTTCTGCTCCGCGTCCGCATAGCGGAGCAGCGTATCGTTCCATTCGCCCCTGGTCCCCTGCACATTGATGTGCCGGGCCCGGATAAAGGTGTGATACTGCACACCGTTGAAATCGTAAAAGCCGACCTTGCCGTTTTCAAATTCCATGGTCACCCTCACCCGCTCCCGGGGCAGCATCCTGCCACTTGTCACGGGACCGGAACGGGAGTCCGTCTCCAATACCGGGAATTCATAACGTTCCGCACGCAGCCTCACATCCGGCAGTCCCGCCGCCCTGTTCTGCTCCCGATCCAGACCGCAGTCCAGCATGCGGCGGATCAGGCTGATCCCGTGATAATCGTGGGCCAGCGACAGCTCCGCCATACAGGGATCGCCCAACAGTCCCTGGCGCACCGCGCGCAGACCCGCCGCCAGCAGCGGATAACGGGTATACTGCTCCGCGATCATGAGGCGCGCACCGTTTCGGTGCATCTCCCAAAGCCTTTCCAGATCTTCAAAGCGGGAAGCCGCCGGTGTCTCCGCCAGCACGGCGAAGCCCTTTTCAAGCCAATACACGGCCGCCTGGAAGTTAGCGTCATAACTCACCGCCGTCACCACGAAATCCGGCTTCGCCGCCTCACAGTCCGCCTCGGAAACGGTGGCGGGAACGCCGTATTCCCGCCGCAGCCGCTCCGCCTTTTCCGCCGAACGGCAGAGCACATATTTCAGATCGAACAGCTCCGGATACCTTTGCGCGATCCGGACATAGAACATGGCCCTCCAGCCTGCTCCCACAAGGATAAAAGATAACGGTTTCATTCTCGTTTCCCTCTCTGTGATCTACGGTCGACGGTCCCGCGGACCGGCTCTCACGAAACGCCGTGTTTTCCTGGATCCTTCTTTCCCAGCCCTGCTTCCGTCATCATGCCCTCATGCAGGACCAGACCCTGTTCCGATAACCGGGTCTGCAGCTCCTCTGATATTTTCTCATCCAGCCGATGGGATCTCAGCAGACGGCGGAACCGCAGCAGCGTGGTCGCATCCGGCACCTGTTCATGGAGGAAATCCAGGTGCAGGAAAGATCGCATGGAATAACTGTCATAAACGGCATCTTCGACGCCCTCGCCGGAAAGGTGGAACCATCCCTGCATCAGATACATGCGGAGCATGATCTCTGCGCCCCTGGGCTTGCGCCCCCGTCTGCCCCTGGGATAAAAGGGGCTGATCATCTCCACCCATTCGTCCCAGGGAAGAAGCCGGTCCATCGCGTCGAGAAAGCTCTCTCGCTTCGTGGGCCGTTTTCGATTGGAATACTCAATATCGGAAAATGTCTGCTGCATCATCGGTTATTCTCCTTCGGGATCATCCTGAAAACAACGTATTTTTCGTCCATCTCATTCCGTTTCGCTGCTTCTATTATAATCCGATATGCCGGGCAGTTCAAATCAAATTCGAAAAATATGCGATCGATCCATGAAAAAAAGCGGTACTGCCCTGAGGCCGCACCGCTTTTTCCGTATTCCGCTTTCGTTCGATCCGTTTTATTCCGCCACGTAAGGCATGAGAGACAGATGACGCGCTCTCTTGATAGCGACGGTCAGCGCTCTCTGATGCTTCGCGCAGTTGCCCGTGATTCTCCGGGGAAGGATCTTGCCTCTCTCGGAGACATATCTCTTCAGCTTGTTCACGTCCTTATAATCGATCACGTTGTCCTTGCCGCAGAATACGCAGACTTTCTTTCTTCTGCGCACGCCGCCTCTCCGCTTTGCGGGAG
>CANQTI010000115.1 GCA_947626725.1 uncultured Eisenbergiella sp. | reverse complement strand
CTGGCGGGGGAAGGCACGTTGGTGGTGCTTTATCTGATCGGCGCACGGGAGGCCGGCCGTTGGATCCCTCAGAGCACCCCGCTTTGCAGGATCGTGGAAGTCGCGTTGAGCGGGGAAGCGGAGGAACTGCTTTGATGGCGGAGTGGATTCGGAAATATTACAACTCCCTTTATCTGTTTATGCAGGAGCTCCTTTTTCTGGGAATCTGCCTGTTCGGACTGGGAAGCAGGATGGGGGTGAACGAGCCTTTGGGGGTTCCGCTGGCAGCAGGCGCGGCGGCAGTCTTGCTTTTCACGGGGCTTGTCAGCCTGCGGACAAGGGAGCGTGTCTTTGCCTTGCTGCTGTTGGCCGGCTGCTTTGTGACGGCAGGACTGACGGCGGGGAAGGAAGCCGCTGTGTTTTTCGTTTCCTATCGGCATTGGCTTCTGGGGACCGGGGAATGGGACCCGGCGTGGCAGAGCGGCTATGCGGCGGTACAGGCGCTGTTGGCGGCGATTTTGTGCTGTCTGCTGGGCGTGCTGGCAAGCCGTTTTTCTGCTGTGCGAACCGGAATCGCCGGGATTCTGTTTCTGCTGCTTTTGGGTTCCATGCTGCGGGATATTCAGGTCAGCCATGTGGGTGCCGTGTTGGCCCTCTGGTTTTGCGTGATGACGGTGTCGGAAAATATCCGGCAGCATTGGGGGAAAAAGAAGGAGGCGCAGACTGCTCTTTATATGGTCTGGCTCATGCCCTTTGCTCTGCTTTTGCTGGTGCTGATGCTTCTGATGCCGTCTCCCCCAAAGGCCTATGATTGGAACTTTGTGAAGGCGGCGTATGGGCGGGTTCGAGAGAGTGTTATCGCGCAGATCCATCGTCTGGCGGGGAGCGGCAGAGAAGATTTTGGCCTTTCCTTTCAGGGATTTTCGGAGGAAGGAGAACTGGGCGGCGGGCTGCGGGAGGCGCCGGAGGTCCTTTTTGAGATAAAAACCGATAATGGGCTGTGGACAAATCTGTATCTGGCAGGGACAGCCTATGACCGTTTTGACGGAAGAGGCTGGGAGAAAACCTGTCATGAAACGGAGCCCTGGCAGCTCTATGATACAGCGGAAACCGTCAGCGCGGTGCGGGCCGATACAGAAAACGAGTTCGATTTTTTGCGGTATTCTCAGCTGCAGATCACTTACGGCTGGTTTCATACCGGATATCTGTTTGCGCCGCAAAAAACCAGGACGGTTCTGGATTGTGACTATGAAAATGACGGCGGGGATCTGCGGTTTGGGAAACGCCGCGGATACGGGACCTCCTACCGGATTGATTATTATCAGCTCAATGCCGGCACGGCCGGTTTCTACGATTTTTTGGAAAGCGGGCTTAAGAACAGCGCGGAAGCGCGGCGACAGGCCGCCCTGGAAAAACTGCTCTCCGATTATAGCGGCCAAAACCGCAATGCGGGGAAAAGGGAGCTGACGCTGGAAGGGCTGGAACGGTATCGGCAGGCCATAAAAACCTACTATGGAGGTGCGGTGACGCTCTCGCCGGAGGTGAGAGATTGGCTGGACCGGGTGCTGACGGGAACGGAAACGGAGCTGGAAAAGCTGCGCGCGATCGAATATGCGCTGGCATCGCTGGAATATACGAAAACGCCGGGAGAACTGCCGGAACGGGTGGATGATGCGGAACACTTTCTGGATTATTTTCTGCTGGAAAGCGGGCGGGGATATTGCAGCTATTTTGCCACGGCCTTTGTACTGTTGGCCCGGGCGGAAGGCATTCCGGCCCGATATGTGGAGGGATTTTGTGTGCCGGCCCGCCAAAAAAAGAACGTGACGGTGACCTCCGATATGACCCATGCATGGCCGGAAGTATGGCTGGAGGGGTTTGGCTGGCTGCCGTTTGAGCCCACGCCGGGGTTCCTGGGTTTGCGGTACACGCCCTGGAAGATGAGTACGGAAGAAGAGGCGGCCGACTTCGCGCCGCCGGCGGGCGCGGCCCTTTTGTCCTCCGGCGGGAGGGATACGGCGCCTGAGGAAAATGCGGAGCAGCCGGCGGAGACCGTGCCGGAGGAAGGGAGCGGAATGGGAGCGGCGGCAGAGCGCATTTTGCGGGTGCTTCCCGTGAGCCTGGCCTTCCTCTTCTGCTGCATGGCCCTGGCGCTGTGGGCGGACCGGAGGCTGCGGCGCCGGCGCTATGAGCGCATGGGAACGACGGAGCGGTTCCTGTATATTACAAAGCAGAGCTTCTGGCTGTTGTCGCGGCTGGGACTGGTGCGGGAGGAGGCGGAGACGCTGCAGGAATTCCAAAGGCGGTGTGAGAAAACGCTGGGAGAAGGATGCTTTCAGACATTGACTTTTTTGGAGTGGTATCGTTACGGAGATCGGGAGGAGACGGAGGCTGCGCTGGAAATTGCGGTTGGAGAGCGGGATCGGATTCTGGAGCGGATTCGGGAAACCGGCAGACTTCGCTGGTGGTTGGCACGGTTTTGGCTGGGCGGATGAAGCGGATCTGCGGCCCTGCTTATGTCATGATAAGGTATGGGAGGAGGGGCAGTGAAACGGTTATCCGGATGCCGCTGTTTGCGGAAAGACAGGTTGCATCTTCAGGGGATCGCTGGTAAAATGTGTGTAGAAAGGAGTCTGAAACAGAAAGGATTATGGAGAGCAGACAATACCGGACAAAAGAACTGTTCAGCCGATTTTTGCCGTATTTTAAACCGTATTGGCGGATCATGGTCTTTGATCTGTGCTGTGCGGGAATGACCACGCTGTGTGAGCTGGTGCTGCCGATGATCATGCGCTATATCACCAACGAAGCGCTGCTGGATGCGGCGGCCCTTTCCATGCGCACGGTTGCCATTTTGGTGGTGCTGTATCTGGCGCTGCGGGTGGTGGACTGTGTGGGGGCTTATTATATGGCAGGCACCGGTCATGTGATGGGGGCGAAGATCGAGACGGATATGCGGCGGGATGCGTACCGGCATCTGCAGCAGCTGTCCAATACCTATTACAGCAATACGAAGGTGGGCCAGATCATGGGACGAATTACCAACGATCTGTTCGATGTGACGGAATTTGCCCATCACTGTCCGGAGGAGTTTTTTATCGCCGGGGTGAAGCTGGTGATTTCCTTCATCATCCTGGCCCGGATCAACGTGCTGCTGACATTGATCATTTTTGTCATCATTCCGGTGATGGCCGTGGTTTGCATGAAGCTGAATTTTCGGATGCGCGCCGTATTCCGTGCGCAGCGTCATCACATCGGGGAGCTCAACGCCCGCATTGAGGACAGCCTTTTGGGACAGAAGGTCGTGAAGGCGTTCACCAATGAAGAGATGGAAAACCGAAAGTTTGAGACGGATAACGGCAAGTTTCTGGATATCAAGCGGGACTCCTATCACTTGATGGCCCAGTTTAATGCTGCCACCCGCGCCTTTGACGGTGTGATGTATGTGTCGGTACTTCTCTTCGGAAGTCTGTTTTTGATCAAAGGGCTGGTGGAACCCGGTGATTTGGTGGCGTTTCTTCTGTATGTGTCCACGCTGATTGCGACCATCCGCCGGATCATTGAGTTCGCGGAGCAGTTCCAACGGGGCATGACGGGGATTGAGCGTTTCCTGCAGATCATGGACGCGGACATCGAGATTTTCGACGAGCCGGACGCGGTGGAAATGGGGACGCCGAGGGGAGAGATCGCGTTCCATAACGTGAGCTTCGAATATCCGGACGATCACAATCAGGTGTTTCAAAACCTGAATCTGGTCATCCATCCGGGCGAAAAGGTGGCAATCGTGGGGCCTTCCGGCGGCGGAAAGACGACGCTGTGCAACCTGATCCCCCGTTTTTACGACGTGACAGGCGGGACCATTACGATAGACGGCCGGAATATCCGGGATTTCACCCTGAAAAGCCTGCGCCGGAACATCGGCATTGTCCAGCAGGATGTGTATCTGTTTTCGGGGACGGTCTATGAAAACATTTCCTACGGACGGCCGGAGGCCAGCCGGGCCGAGGTGGAAGAGGCGGCGAAGCGAGCCGGCGCCCACGAGTTCATAATCGCGCTGAAAAACGGGTACGATACCTATGTGGGTGAGCGCGGCGTCAAGCTTTCCGGCGGACAGAAGCAGCGCATCAGCATCGCCCGGGTTTTTCTGAAAAATCCGCAGATTCTGATCCTGGATGAGGCCACTTCCGCGCTGGACAATGAAAGCGAGTACGCCGTGGCTCAGTCCCTGGGACGGCTGGCCGTGGGCCGCACAACGCTGACCATTGCGCATCGGCTTTCCTCCATCCGCAATTCGGACCGGATCCTGGTGCTGACGGAGGAGGGCATCGTGGAGGAAGGCAATCACGAACAGCTTTTGGCGAAGAAGGGAATTTATTATCAGTTCTATCATATGGCGGATCAGATGAAATAGGAAAGAGAGAGGGTAAAGCGATGAAAAACTGTTTTGCAAAGCTGTGTGCGGCGGCCTGTCTGGCGGCGCTGCTGCTGTCCGCAGCCGGGTGTGCGAAGACGGGAGAAAACGCCGGTGCGCAGACGGAGGACAGCGGTTACAGAGAAGATGCGGCGACGGCGGATCTGCAGGCCGCGGTGCAGGAGGCGTTGGGAGAGGCCTATTGGCCCAATATGGATATCGATGCGCAGATGCTGGAGGATCTGTTCAGCGTTCCGGCGGAATTGTATGTGGAGTTTTCCGGACAGATGCCGATGATCTCCACTAATGTGGACACGCTGCTGATCTTTAAGGCGGCGGAAGGAAAAGAGGCTGATCTGGAGGCGGCGCTGAATGCCTACCGGGATTACAATATCAACGAGGCTATGCAATATCCTTCCAACATGGGCAAGGTACAGGCCTCGCAGATCGAAACGTTCGGCCGATACGTCTGCTTTGTGCAGCTGGGCGGGGATCTGACGGAGGTGGAAGAGTCCGCCCAGGATTCCGACGCCGCCATCATTGAGCACTGCGAAAAGGAGAACGCGAAGGCGCTGGAGGCCATAGAGGAGCTGCTGCTGAAGTGACGCGGGCCTGCGCCAGGGGCAGCCCGGCGCAGGGAAAACGGCTGGACGGACAGGTCAGATGGCCCGTCGGCCGAAGCGCCTCCGGCGGAGAGAGGACAGCCCGGCGCCGCGGGACGCCGCCGGGACTGCCGTCTTGTATTTGGGGAAGGATGACCATGGTTTTTTCCAGTCTGCTGTTTTTATTCCGTTTTCTGCCGATCTTTTTTCTGATCTATTTTCTGGCTCCCCACAGGGCAAAAAATCTTGTCCTGTTTTTGGGGAGCCTTGTTTTTTATGCCTGGGGGGACCCCGTGTATGTGGTCCTTCTTCTGTTTTCCACGGTGTCCGACTACGGTCACGGGCTGGCGATCGGACGGGCACGGCGACTGGGGAAGGAAGGGGCGGCAAAAACCCTTTTGATCTCCTCCGTGGCGGTCAATCTGCTGCTGCTGGGCTTTTTCAAATATGCGGATTTTCTCATCGGCAGCATCAATGCGGTGACGGGAAGCGGCATTCCTCTGCTGAATCTGCCGCTGCCCATCGGTATTTCCTTTTATACCTTCCAGACCATGTCCTATACGATAGAGGTGTACCGGCAGAGGGTGCCCGCCCAGCGGAATATCATCGCGTTCGGCGCCTTTGTCGCCATGTTTCCCCAGCTCATCGCCGGGCCGATCGTGCAGTACCGGGATGTGGAGGAAGCGCTGCGCGCCCGCAGGGTGACGGCGCGGGGGCTGGACGAGGGGGTGCGCCGCTTCTGTATCGGACTCGGGAAAAAGGTGCTGCTGGCCAATCAGGCGGGGGCATTGTTCGAACAGTTCACGGGCTGGGAGACGCCGGAGCGCACCGTGCTGGCGGCCTGGGCCGCGATGCTGTGTTTCGCCTTTCAGATCTATTTCGACTTTTCCGGGTATTCCGACATGGCGTCCGGTCTTGGAAAGATGATGGGCTTTGCCTTTCCGGAGAATTTCCGCTATCCTTATACGGCGAAAAGCGTCACCGAATTCTGGCGTCGCTGGCATATGTCCTTATCCGGCTGGTTTCGGGAATATGTCTATATTCCGCTGGGCGGCAACCGCAGGGGGATCAGGCGGCAGCTTTTCAATATTCTGATCGTTTGGACGCTCACCGGCCTGTGGCACGGCGCGGCCTGGAATTTTCTGTTCTGGGGACTGTGGTTTGCGGTCCTTCTGATTTTGGAGAAGCTCTGGCTGCTGAAGCCGCTTTCCAGGCATCCCGCGCTGGGGCACGCTTATACGCTGCTGGCGGTGCTGGGAGGCTGGGTGCTGTTTTCCATGACAGA
>CANQTI010000114.1 GCA_947626725.1 uncultured Eisenbergiella sp. | reverse complement strand
ATCCTGCGGAAGGTGAAATAGTTCGGCAGCCGCTGCGTGGACAGGAAGGTTTTGCATCTGTCAGCCCATTGTCTGTGCAAAGCATTGACGCTGCCGGGCGTCTGTTCGTAGGGGCGCATCCGGTAGACGCAGCGCATAAAGATATCGCCGAATATTGCGCCGTATACCGCCCGAAGCAGCATATTGGGCGTGAGGGAAAAGCCGGAGTTGTGTTCCAGCCCCGACATGCTCAGAGAGATAACCGGAATATAATCCAGGCCTGCCTTTTGCAGGGCACGCCGAATGAAGCCGATATAGTTGGTGGCGCGGCAGCCGCCGCCGGTCTGACTCATGATGATGGCCAGTTTGTGCAGATCATACCGGCCGGAGAGCAGCGCGTCCATGATCTGCCCCACCACCAGCAGAGAAGGGTAGCAGGCGTCGTTGTTGACGTATTTCAGCCCCGTGTCGATGGCCTGGCGGTTATCGTTGGAGAGCACCTCAATGCGGTAGCCGCAGGCAGCGAAAGCGGGCTGTAAGAGTTCAAAGTGGATGGGGGACATCTGCGGGCAGAGGATTGTGTATTCCTGCCGCATTTGCGGCGTGAAATCCACCCGGTTGAAATTGGCGGGCGTTACTGTGCGCTGCAGATGCTGGCGCTCCCGCACACGGATGGCGGAAAGCAGGGACCGGATGCGGATGCGTGCGGCTCCCAGATTATTGACTTCATCGATTTTCAGACAGGTATAGATCTTGCCGGAACCGGCCAGGATCTCGCTGACCTGGTCCGTGGTGACGGCGTCCAACCCGCAGCCGAAGGAGTTGAGCTGGACCAGATCCAGATCCTCCCTGGTGCGCACAAAGGCGGCAGCGCTGTAAAGCCTGGAATGGTACATCCACTGGTCAGAGACCCGCAGCGGCCGTTCGGGACAGCCCAGATGGGATACGGAATCTTCCGTCAGCACGGCGAGCCCGTAGGATGTGATCATTTCCGGGATGCCGTGATGGATCTCCGGGTCCACATGGTAAGGGCGGCCCGCCAAAACGATGCCATGGGCATGGTGTTCCTGCATCCAGGCCAGTGTCTCCTCGCCTTTTTTCTTCATGTCATCCCTGGCGGCCTGCATTTCAGCCCAGCCAGCCAGCGCGGCATCCTCCACCTCCTGTGCGGGCAGCTCAGAGAATTCCCGTTTCAGGCCCTCCGTCGCAACATCGAGGTTAGAAAAGGAAAGGAAGGGATTGCGGAAGCGCACTTCTCCCCGGTTGATCTCTTCCACATTGTTTTTGATATTTTCGGAATAGGAGGTGACAATGGGGCAATTATAATGGTTGTTGGCGTCCGGCGTCTCATTGCGCTCATAAAACAGGGCAGGATAGAAGATGAAGTCCACGTTCTGGCGAATCAGCCAGGCTACATGCCCGTGGGCCAGCTTGGCGGGATAGCATTCGGATTCGCTGGGAATGGATTCGATGCCCAGTTCATAGATCCGGTGGCTGGAGACGGGAGAAAGCACCACCTGATAGCCTAACTGAGTGAAAAAAGTATGCCAAAACGGATAGTTTTCATACATATTCAGCACGCGGGGAATGCCCACGCGGCCTCTGGGCGCCTTATCCGGTGTCAGTGACTCATAGGAAAAGAGCCGTTTGAGTTTATAGTCGAACAGATTCGGGGTTTGACTGGGATTTTTCGGCTTGCCAAGTCCCCGTTCGCAGCGGTTGCCGGAGATGTACTGGCGGCCGCCGGAAAAGCGGTTGATGGTGAGGCGGCAGTTGTTGGTACAGCCTTTGCACTTCGCCATGGTCGTCTCAAACTCCAGGGCGTTGATCTTGTCGATGGAGAGCATGGTGGTGACATAGCCGGCACTGTAACGTTCCCTGGCGATCAGTGCCGCGCCGAAAGCGCCCATGATGCCTGCGATGTCGGGGCGGATAGCTTCACAGCCCGCGATTTTTTCAAAGCTGCGCAGCACGGCGTCGTTGTAGAAGGTGCCGCCCTGTACCACGATTTGATGTCCCAGCTCAGCGGCATCGGACACCTTGATGACCTTGAACAGCGCGTTTTTGATGACGGAATAGGCCAGCCCGGCGGAAATATCGGCGACGGAGGCCCCTTCCTTCTGTGCCTGCTTCACTTTGGAATTCATGAACACCGTGCAGCGGGTCCCCAGGTCGATGGGGTGGGGCGCGAAAAGCGCTGCGGCGGCGAAGTCGTGCACACTGTAATTCAGGGATTTTGCGAATGTTTCAATAAAAGAGCCGCAGCCGGAGGAACAGGCCTCGTTGAGCAGGACGCTGTCTACGGTATGGTCCTTGATCCGGATGCATTTCATATCCTGGCCGCCGATGTCCAGGATGCAGTCCACGTCGGGGTCGAAAAACGCGGCGGCCTGGTAATGAGCCACCGTCTCCACTTCACCGTCATCCAAAAGAAAGGCTGCCTTCATCAGCGCTTCTCCGTAACCGGTGGAACAGGAGCGCACGATGCGCGCGCCTGCGGGCAGTCTGGAATAGAGCTCCTGCAGGGCCCGTATGGCGGTTTTTAAGGGGCTGCCGTCATTGTTGGAGTAAAAGGAATACAAAAGAGAGCCGTCTTCTCCCACCAGAGCAGCTTTGGTGGTAGTGGAGCCGGCGTCGAGGCCCAGATAACAGTTGCCGGAATAGTCTTCGAGGCGGGCCGTTTTCACGCAGTGCTTTTCATGGCGGGCTAGGAATGCCGCATATTCTTCTTCAGAAGAGAAGAGCGGCTCCATGCGCTCGACCTCAAATTCCATTTTGAGATCGGAAGACAGCCTGGAAAGCATTTCTTCCATCGTATAGGATACTTCATCCTTCGCATTCAGCGCGGAGCCGATGGCGGCGAACAGATGGGAATTTTCCACATCAATGGTATGTTCCGCGTCCAGCTTCAGGGTACGGATGAAAGCGGCCTTCAGCTCAGAAAGAAAATGCAGCGGGCCGCCCAGAAAGGCTACGTGTCCCCGGATGGGCTTGCCGCAGGCCAGACCGCTGATGGTCTGATTGACTACCGCCTGAAAGATGGAGGCGGCCAGGTCTTCTCTGGTAGCGCCTTCGTTGATCAGCGGTTGGATATCGGATTTCGCGAAAACGCCGCAGCGTGCCGCAATGGTATACAGCGACTGATAATGTTTGGCGTATTCGTTCAGACCGGCCGCGTCCGTGGTCAGCAGGGACGCCATCTGATCGATAAAGGATCCTGTGCCGCCGGCGCAGATGCCGTTCATGCGCTGTTCCACATTGCCGTTCTCGAAATAGATGATCTTGGCGTCTTCGCCGCCCAGCTCAATGGCCACATCGGTTTTGGGAGCATAGTGCTGCAGTGCGGCGGAAACGCAGATGACCTCCTGCACAAAGGGAATCTGCAGGCAGTTGGCCAGCGTCAGTCCGCCGGAACCGGTGATCACCGGATGCAGGGTCAGACCGCCCAGCTGCTGTCTGGCCTCAGAAAGCAGTTCCTGCAGCGTTTCCCGGATGTTGGCGAAATGCCTCCGATAGTCGGAGAATAAGATGGCTTTCTGCCCGTCCAGAATGGCGATCTTGACGGTTGTGGAACCGATGTCGATGCCGAGAAAGCAGTCCCCGGCGGGAATTCCTGAAAGACTGCTATATGTAGGGGAAGGCGTTTGCTGTACGCTTGTCATGAAAAATCACTCTTTTCTTTTGGGATGTTCCGCGGAAAGCGGTTTTCATCATCCAAACATTATACGACAGGAATTATCGCCATGCAACGAAGGAATCGTTAAAATCCTGTTAAACTTTCCGCATGTAATTCCGAAGAATTTATAAAATGAAAGGCGGTCATTGCCTTTTTTTTCACAGAATGATAGAATAGACTGACAGACTTCAAAGGAAGGGCGGGGTTTTTCATGAAAAAACGTAACAATTTGCGATGGAAGCTGGAGCGGTATGCGATTCCAAACTTGACGCTGTATCTGATCATCGGCTACGGGATCGGGTATCTGATGCTGCTTCTGGCGCCGGCAGCCTATTATTATATGATGCTGGATCCGTTTCTCGTGCTGAAAGGGCAAATCTGGCGGCTGGTGACCTGGGTGCTGATTCCGCCGGACACCAGCAATCTTTTCTTCGTGCTCATCATGCTCTATCTGTATTATTCGCTGGGGAATCTGCTGGAGAGAATCTGGGGAACCTACAAATACAATCTCTATATTTTTTCCGGCATCCTCTTTTCCATATTGGGCGCGTTCGTCCTTTGGGGATACAGCGCGCTGGCGGGGGCGCAATATTTGATGCCCGGTGTCTATCTGCTGGCGAACGGACAGATCGTGAACTTCGGGCAGGTGTCCACCTATTATATCAACATGGGCATTTTCCTGGCATGTGCGGCCAGCATTCCGAATGTGCAGGTGCTTTTGATGTTCCTGTTCCCGATCAAGGTCAAATGGCTGGGAATTCTTTACGGTGTCATGCTGGTCGTTCAGTGCATTCAGGGCGGCATCGTCACCTGGATTGTTTCCGTCTTCTCCCTGCTCAATTTCCTGATCCTGTTCATCCGCGGTCATGGAAAGCTGCGTCTGACGCCGGGACAGGTGAAGATGCGCCACGAGTTCCGCCAGAAGGTGCGCTCCGCGGAGCATGCGGCTAAGGGTGTGACGAAGCATAAATGCGCAGTCTGCGGCAGGACGGAGCTGGACGGGGATGATCTGGAATTCCGTTTCTGCTCCAAGTGCAACGGGAACTACGAGTACTGCCAGAATCACCTGTTCACGCATACGCATGTGCAGTGAGAGCGGACGGCGGAATGGGCCGGAGCGTCCGGTTGAAGGACGCCGTGTGCCGCCGGTGAGAACGGCGGACAGAAGCGAAGGGGGAGCGCGATGAAAGAGGAACAGCGGTTCGCACAGGCGCTGGAGCGCATCTGTGAACGGGCATCGGAACAGGGAAACGTGGTTTCCGAGGGGCAGGTAAGAGAAATATTGACCGGCGCAGGTTTTGTGCTGGAGGAAGCGCAGCTTGCGCTGGTACACGAATATTTGAAGGGCAAACGGATCGGCATCGGTGAGCCGGCAGACCCTTTCGATTATCTGACCCAGGAGGAGACCGATTATCTGGATACCTATTTGGCGGCGCTCTCCGCGCTGCCAGAGGCGTCGGAGGGGGAAAAGGAAGCGGTGACGCTCTCCGCCATGGCGGGGGATCCGGACGCGAAGCGGCGTCTGATCGAGCTCTTCCTGCCCCAGGTGACGGAGATTGCCAAGCTGTATGCGGGACAGGGCGTTTTTCTGGAGGATCTCATCGGAGAAGGGAACATGGCGCTGACGATGGCAGCGGAAATGCTGGGGACCGCTGAGAACGCACAGGAGGCGCAGGGGACTGTGGCGAGCATGATCATGGAGGCCATGGAAACCTTTATCGCGCAGAACGCGGCGGAAGGAAAGACCGGGGAGAAGCTGGCCGGACGGGCCAACGATGTGCTGGAAAAGGCGAAGGAACTGGCGGAAGAACTGGGCCGCAAGGTCACGGTGGAGGAGCTTTCGGAAGAAACCGGCATGACGGCGGAGCGAATCCGGGAGGCTGTGCGCATCACGGCGGACAACATCGATTATCTGGATACAAAAGGTATGCATGGGTGATGGGAGACAACGATTTTAAATACGTACTGCAGGATTTCGGCAATTATTATATCGGGGCTCGCTGGACCTACGGGGAAATGCTGACGAATGAGGATATGCCCTTTAAATGGAAGGCGGTCGTCCGACATTATCTGCTGAAGGATGTGGCGCCGGATACCAGGCTGGAAAGCCACATTTTTTTCATGGATGAGGCGGATTTCGCCTATCAGACCCTGAAGGAGCTTCGGGTGAAGTTCAAAATGAACGTCTGGATGCCGGCGGACGCGCGCCGCGGGCAGGGCCGGTACGAGAGCAGGGAATATAAAATAGAAGAGATCGTCGGCAGCAGAGAGCTTCATGAGAAGATGGATACGATCATCGTGGAGGAGATGCGGCTGTCCAAGCTGGCGCTTTTGACGTTCGCGGTCTGAGGCGGCCGCACAGGCGGCGTCATTGGGCGGGCGGTGGAGCGAAAAGGGAAGGAAGAGGTTTTTCGCTGACGGATGCCGGGGCGACAACAGGGCATTACAGAGAGGAAGGAAGACGGAAAATGAAAATCGAGGAATTGAAGGCATATGAAGTACTGCAGAAAAAGGAGATCGCGGATTTGCGTTCCGTGGGCTGGCTGCTGCGCCACAAAAAGAGCGGCGCCAGGCTGGCCCTTCTGGAAAACGACGAAGAGAACAAGGCGTTTTATATCGGCTTCCGCACGCCGCCGGCAGACAGCACGGGCGTGGCCCATATCCTGGAGCACTCGGTGCTGGAGGGTTCCCGGGACTTCCCGGTGAAGGACCCCTT
>CANQTI010000113.1 GCA_947626725.1 uncultured Eisenbergiella sp. | reverse complement strand
GCGTGGAGATCTCCGGCGGCGAGGCGCAGAAGATCGCCATCGCCCGGGCGCTTTACAAGAACGCCCCGTTCATCATCCTGGACGAGCCCACCGCGGCGCTGGACCCTATCGCGGAAGCGGAGATCTACAGCAAATTCAATGAGATCTCCGGCGACAGGACCGCTATCTACATTTCCCACCGCCTGTCCTCCTGCAAGTTCTGCGACGAGATCGCCGTGTTCCACGAGGGCCGCATCGTCCAGCGGGGCACCCACGACGAGCTGGCCGCGGACGAGGGCGGCAAATATCACCAGCTCTGGCAGGCACAGGCCCAATATTATACGGGGTGACGCGGCCGGCGCGGCTTCTTTCCGGATGCTGTTTGTTCCTCCTGCCGGCGCTCTCGGGGAAAGTCCCTGTGCGGATGGCAAAAAATAATAAGGAGTCAATGAAAAAGTAAATTCTGCTTTGAAGGAGAGCGGAATTTACTTTTTTCATTCACGAAAAATAAAAAAATTGAAAAATCCTGTGAAAAGAAATGGACAGGACATGGAAAAATGGATATAATTTTACATAATGTGTCTGTCGGCGGGTGCCGGAGCGCGCGAATATCGTGTGCGCGGACGTTCGGAACGCCGGGAAGCGAGGAAATATGTCACATCGCCATTATGACCGGAGCGTATTTCAGAGCCTGGCGCTTCTTTCCCAGTTCGGCATCACGATGCTGGTCCCCATGGCGCTGATGTTCGCGCTGGGCTGGTGGCTGGACGGGCTGCTGGGAACTTCTTTTCTGGCGGTGGCGCTGTTTTTTGCGGGGGCGCTGGCTGGCTTTGGCAATGTGTACCGTTTGGCCCGTCAGGTGTTTCGGAACCGGAACGGTGCCCGAGAGGGAGACGGGGAGAACGGCGGAAAGATTGAAAAATAAGCCTGCGGGTTCATTTTTCAATCTGCGTTTTATGTCATGGATGTCACAAAACGCGGGATCACACGTGCCGGCTCACATACGCTCGCGGCATGGAGGAAAAAATGACCCCGTTTTGGAAGCGGATCCTATTTTTAAAGGGGATCAACGGCACGGTGAAGGAAATGTGGCTGGGGATCGGCCTGTGGGGCCTGGCGGCGGCACTGATCGTTCCCTGGTTTGTGAAGGATGTATCCGGCTGTCTGTTGGGTCTGCTGATTGGCTGCCTGTTGGCCTGCGTCTGTGTCTGGCATATGTGGAAGACGTTGGACACGGCGCTGGATCTGGGGGATGGGGCGCAGAAGTACATGACGCTCAGGAGTCTGGCGCGCTATGGCGTGATCGTGTTGGCATTCGCGGTTTTGATGGTGACGGACTGCGCGAATCCGCTCACCGCGTTTGCGGGGCTCATGGGGATGAAGGTTTCGGCCTATCTGCAGCCCTCTGTCCACAAATATTTGGAAAAGAGAAGGAGGTGAGGGAATGCCGAATCAGGTGATTCTGGGATCGGAAAACATCGATTTCATGATCCACGGCGTGTTCTCTTATCAGTTTTTCGGGCATACGGTCTGGATCACTACGACCCATATCTGTCTGCTCATTGTGATGGCCCTGATCATTGCGTTTGCGGCGGCGGCGAATCGGGCGATGAAAAAGGCGACGGAGGTGCCGGGGGCGTTTCAGAATGTGGTGGAGCTGATCGTGGAGATGATGGATAAGATGGTGAAGGCGGCGATGGGAAAGAATGCCGCGAAGTTCGCCAATTATATCTGTTCCGTTTTTATCTTCATTCTGATCTGCAATCTGTCCGGCCTGATGGGGCTTCGGCCGCCCACGGCGGACTACGGCGTGACGCTGCCGCTGGGCCTGATGACGTTCACGCTGATCCATTTCAACAAGTTTAAGCACAAGAAGCTCAAAGGCGTGGTGCGGGAGCTGTGCGATCCGTGGCCGTTCTGGGCCCCGATCAACATCATCAGCTATATCGCGGTGCCGATCTCGCTTTCGCTGCGTCTGTTCGCCAACGTGCTTTCGGGCGTGGTCATCATGGCATTGGTTTACGGACTGCTTTCCTTTATCGCCATCGGCTGGCCCGCCATCCTGCATGTCTATTTCGACATTTTTTCGGGGGCGATACAGACCTATGTGTTCTGTATGCTGACCATGACTTATGTGACGGACGCCATCGGGGAATCCTGACGGGCCGGAAGCGGTATCCTGGCATTGCGGCGGAAGAGACGGCTGCACCGGGAACATCGGGCACATATCGGAGGCGGCAGACGGACCTAAGAAGCCTTCGCTGGAAGTGGCGGGCGGTTCGTAGCGGCGCTGTTTTTTTGTACTTTGCGGTGAAGGGTACGCCCTTTCGCTGTCATAACCGGATAAAATCCGCAGCTGCGGGTTTTGCATTTTCATAAAAATGCCGCCGGGGGCGGTAAAACGGAGGGAAAGATTATGGAATTCAACGAAAACTTCATTCTTGGCTGTTCTGCAATCGGAGCGGGGCTGGCGGTGATCGCGGGCATAGGCCCCGGTATCGGCCAGGGTATCGCGGCGGGGCACGCAGCTGCGGCGGTGGGCCGAAATCCGGGCGCGAAGTCCGATATCACCACGACAATGCTTCTTGGGCAGGCGGTAGCGGAGACCACGGGTCTGTACGGTCTGGTCATCGCGCTGCTTTTGCTGTTCGTAAAACCTCTGCTTCCGTAACAGGAGTCTCATATATTCAGGAAGGAGGCAGGAATTTTGCATATTTTTGGAACGGCGCATCTGACGGCCGGGATGGAGCCCAGACTGTTCGATCTGGATTACCAGCTCCTGGCGGACAGCCTGCTCACCATCGTCGCGGTGTTCGTGCTGTTTTTTGCGCTCTCCTATTTCCTGTTCGATCCTGCCCGGAAGTTTTTGCAGAAACGGCAGGAGAAGATCGCGGGAGAGCTGGAAAACGCGAGGACTCAAGAGGAAGAGGCCGCGAAATTAAAGGAAGAATACGAAGCGAAGCTGGCGGATATTGAAAAGGAAGCGGACGAGATCTTAAGTGCCGCGCGCAGGAAGGGTCTCGCCAATGAGACCCATATCGTTGAGGCCGCCAAAGAGGAGGCCGCGCGGATCATCGCCAGGGCCAATGTGGAGGCCGAGCTGGAAAAGAAAAAGGCCGCCGATGAGGTGAAGCGTGAGATGATCGTCATCGCTGCGGCGATGGCGGCGAAGATCGCGGGCGCGTCCATGAGCGCGGAAAAACAGGACGCCCTTCTCGAGGAAACGCTGGCGGAAATAGGAGAGGGCACATGGCTAAGTTAGTTTCGCAGATCTATGGGGAGGCTCTGTTCGATGTCGCAAAGGAGCGGAACCTGATCGGGACGATCGACGAAGAACTTGGGAGCGTGCTGGACGTTTTTTCGGCGTATCCGCAGTACAGGTTACTTTTGATGAATCCGCGGCTGGATGACGAAGAAAAGAGAAGTGCTTTCGACTCGGTTTTCGCCGGGAAGCTCTGCGGGGAACTGACGGGCTTTTTTCACCTGCTGCTGGAAAAGGGGCGGTTCGGCGAACTGAGCGGCATATATGAGGATTTCACCGAAAGGCGGCTGGCTTATGAGCGAATCGGCGTGGCCCATGTTCAAAGCGCCGTGGCGCTTTCCGGCGAGCAGAAGGAACGGATCGAGAAAAAACTGCTCGCGACCACGTCTTATGTGTCCATGCAGATGCATTATGCGGTGGATCCGGCTCTGATCGGCGGTTTGAAAATACGGATCGGCGACCGGGTGGTGGATTCCAGCATCCGAAGCAGGCTGGACGATATGAAAAGCAAGCTGATGGAAGCACAGGTATGAGGCTTTCGTCAAAACCGTAGGAAAGGGAACAAATTCATGAGTTTAAGACCTGAAGAAATCAGTTCGGTCATAAAGGAACAGATCGAGCGCTATGCCTCCCGGCTGGAGGTGTCCGATGTGGGCACGGTCATCCAGGTGGCAGACGGCATCGCCCGGATCCACGGCCTGGAAAATGCGATGCAGGGGGAGCTGCTGGCGTTTCCCGGAGACGTGTACGGCATGGTGCTCAATCTGGAAGAGGACAATGTGGGCGCGGTGCTGTTGGGCGCGGGCGATATCAGCGAGGGCGATCAGGTGAAGACCACGGGACGCGTGGTGGAGGTTCCCGTTGGGGACGCCATGCTCGGGCGTGTGGTCAACGCGCTGGGACAGCCCATTGACGGAAAAGGTCCCGTGCAGACTGATAAGTTCCGCAGAATCGAGCGTGTGGCCAGCGGCGTCATCACCCGGAAATCGGTGGATACGCCTCTGCAGACCGGCATCAAGGCCATCGATTCCATGGTACCCATCGGCAGGGGACAGCGCGAACTGATCATCGGCGATCGGCAGACTGGAAAGACCGCCATTGCCATCGACACGATCATCAATCAGAAGGGTCAGGGCGTGAAGTGCATTTACGTCGCCATCGGCCAGAAGGCGTCCACGGTGGCGTCCATCGTCAAGACGCTGGAGGAGTTCGGTGCCATGGCTTATACCACGGTGGTGGCCTCCACCGCCAGTGAAATGGCCCCGCTGCAGTATATTGCGCCCTATGCGGGCTGTGCCATCGGCGAGGAGTGGATGGAGAACGGCGAGGATGTGCTGGTGATCTATGACGACCTGAGCAAGCATGCGGCCGCATACCGGACGCTCTCCTTGCTGCTGAAGAGGCCCCCCGGCAGAGAAGCCTATCCCGGCGATGTGTTTTATCTGCATTCCAGGCTGCTGGAGCGGGCGGCGCGGATGAGCGAGCAGTACGGCGGAGGGTCTCTGACGGCTCTGCCCATCATCGAGACGCAGGCGGGCGACGTTTCTGCCTATATTCCGACAAATGTCATTTCCATCACCGACGGTCAGATCTATCTGGAGACGGAGATGTTCAATGCGGGCTTCCGTCCGGCGGTTAACGCCGGACTGTCCGTATCCCGTGTGGGGGGCGCGGCTCAGATCAAGGCGATGAAGAAGATCGCTGCCCCGATCCGCGTGGAACTGGCTCAATACCGGGAACTGGCGGCCTTTTCCCAGTTCGGTTCCGAGCTGGACGCTGATACCAGAGAGAAGCTGGCTCAGGGCGAGCGGATCAAGGAAGTGCTCAAACAGCCTCAGTACAAGCCGATGCCGGTGGAGTATCAGGTTATCATCATTTTCGTGGCTACCAACAAATATCTGCTGGATGTGGCGGTGGGAGATGTGACCCGCTTTGAAACGGAGTTTTTCGAGTTCCTGGATACCAGATATCCTGAAGTGCCCCAGAGCATTCGCGCGCAGAAGGTGATCTCCGAAGAGACGGGGGGACTTCTGCGGAAAGCGGTCGAAGAATTCAAGGCGAATTTCCGCTAGAAAGGAAGGTGATCCGGCATGGCTTCCATGCGAGACATCAAACGGCGCAGGAGCAGCATCCAGAGCACCGGTCAGATCACCAGGGCCATGAAGCTGGTCTCCACCGTGAAGCTGCAGAAGGCCCGCGGCAAAGCGGAATGTACCAAGGCCTATTCCGATTATATGTATCAGACCATGCGTTCCATCCTGGCGCATTCGGAGGGCATCCGCCATCCGTATCTGCAGGGCGGAGGAAGCCCCAAAAAAGCGGTCATCGTCATCTCCTCCAACAGAGGGCTGGCCGGCGGCTACAATTCCAATGTGGTGAAGCTGATCACCCGGGGGGAGCTGGCGGGAGAGGACCTGGAACTCTATACGGTGGGGAAAAAGGGACGGGACGGCCTGATACGCGCGGGGTATCAGATCCGTCTGGACAGTTCGGATATCAGTGAAGATCCCACCTACGCGGACGCGGCGGCGCTGGCCCGGGCGGCACTCACCTCTTTTACCAAAGGGGAAGTGGGAGAGATCTGGATCGCTTATACCCGGTTTAAAAATACGGTGGTGCATGAACCCCGCCTGGTGAAGCTCCTTCCGCTGCCAAAGCCGGAAGCGGGAGAGGGGGAGGCGCAGGGCCTTCCCATGAATTTCGAGGCAGAGGAGGAGAGCGTTCTGGAGGCGCTGATCCCCAATTATCTGACGAGCCTGGTCTACGGAGGCCTGTTGGAATCCTGCGCCAGCGAGAACGGCGCCAGGATGCAGGCCATGGATTCCGCCACCAGCAACGCGGAGGAGATGATTGAGGATCTGACGCTGCTCTACAATCGGGCGCGCCAGAGCTCCATCACGCAGGAGCTGACGGAGATCATCGCGGGCGCGCAGGCCATCGACTGAGGCGGGAGGCGCGGACTTCGGCTGGCGGGATCATCGCGGGCGGGGCCGCTGGCTGACGCCGGGACCGCGGATGCGGGCCGCCGATCGGCCCGAACGTAATCAAAAGGAAAACAGATGCCGCTATGCGGCAGATTGAGAGGAAATATGGCAGCTTTAAAAACAGGAAAGATCACACAGATCATCGGCGCTGTGCTGGACA
>CANQTI010000112.1 GCA_947626725.1 uncultured Eisenbergiella sp. | reverse complement strand
GGACAGGGCGAAGCCTGCGGACTTCACCTTTGACGATGCGGCCCCGGCCGGCGGGAAGAAGGCGGCGGGACTGCTCAAAAACAAGGGAGTCCTCTGCGGGCTCGGCGTTGCGGCGGTGGTGGTGATCGTCCTTCTGGCGGTGCTCCTCACCCGCGGCGGGGACGGCGATGATGCGGTCCAGGTGGCGGAAAACGCGGAAACGGTTTCCGAGAGCGCGGCGCAGACAGCGGAGGAAAGCGAAGAGGAATCCGTGGACGGCGCGATCCCGGAAGGGGCCACCTATGAAGGGGATCTGGTGAACGGCGTGCCGGAGGGAACCGGAAAGATGACTTATGCCAACGGCACTGTTTATGAAGGCGAGTGGAAAAACGGCAAGCGGGAAGGTCAGGGGAAAGCAGCGGCTGCCGATGGCAGGGTTTATGAGGGAGAGTGGAAGGCTGACACGGCGGAAGGTTCGGGGAAATATACATGGGCTGACGGCCAGGTTTATGAAGGCGAGTTTAAGGCTGGCAAGGCGGAAGGCCAGGGAAAGATGATCTATGCTAACGGCGATGTCTATGAAGGCGAATGGGAATCCGGCAAGCTGGAAGGTCAGGGAAAGATGACCTATGCCGATGGAGAAGTCTATGAGGGCGAGTGGAAAGCTGGCAAGAAGGAAGGACAAGGAAAGTACACATGGGCTGACGGCGGAGTCTATGAAGGCGAGTTTAAGGCGGACAAACAGGAGGGGCAGGGAAAAGTGACCTATGCCAGCGGCAATGTTTATGAGGGCGAGTGGAAAGCTGGCAAAAAGGAAGGCCAGGGAAAATATACCTTTGCCAACGGTGATGTCTATGAAGGTGAGTTTAAAGCAGGACAGCAGGAAGGCCAGGGAAAGATGACCTATGCCGATGGAGGCGTCTATGAAGGCGAGTGGAAGGCTGGCAAGCAGGAAGGTCTCGGCGTATATACGTGGGGCGGCGACGATGCCGGTTGGATCTATGAGGGCGAGTTTAAAGCCGATCGCCGAGAAGGTATGGGAACCCTTATCAAGCCTGGCGGGACACTACAGTATCTTGGCGGATATTCGGATGGCAAAAAAACCGGCTTGGGTCTGTATGCTGTTGGAAAGTATGAGGTCGGCTATTATGCGGACAATCTGGAGGGCCGGGGGATCAAATGCTCTCTAGATGGAGAAATCTCTGAGTTCGGTATGTGGAAAGCCGGGACGCTGGAGTCGAAGATCGAGGCGCAGACCGTCGAGACCGATGACGGAACGTATCAGGGCGAACTGTCAGAGGCGGGCGTTCCGGAGGGCCTGGGCGTGAAGCGCTACAAGAGCGGATCCATGGATATCGGGCTGTTTCATGACGGAAAGCTGTCGTTCGGGTTCTGTGTAAGAGAAGACTATACCTACGCGGGTGAGCTGACGGATGGCATCATGACCGGATACGCAGCGGTCCTCTGGGGGAATGGCGGCCTGACGGTAACGGACTGGCAAAAGGCGAAACGGAACGGGTTCGGACTGGAGAGAGCGCCGGGCGGCACCATTCAGAAGGGCGTCTGGAAGGACGACCAGCTCGTGGAGCCGATTTCGGAAACGGCCGGAACGGAGGAGAGTACGGCTGCCGCTGAGTAGCCGGAAAATATCTATGAAAGCAGATTCCATGACAGGAAGCTGTCGTTTAGGATTGGTGTAAGAGAGGCGGCACCTGCTCGGGCGGGTTGGCGGCTGCAGTATGACCGAAAATAGACGCAAGGGAAGAGGACATATCGTTCTCTTCCTTCTTTTTTGATAAAAAATGGAAAGCGGACTGAAAATAAATCGGTGTTTTTCGGTTGCTTCCGGTGACATCCTGACTGCCATTGAAGGGAATACCTGTGGATACAGATAATATATTTAAGTGATTACGTATAAGAAAGAAGGGATAGAATGGTGCGGGATGAGCAGCGTCTTGTTGAATTGATCGCTCGAATTCTTGTGGATGAGAAGCAGATATCCATCGAAGAGCAGCTCCGTGTTCTTGCTTTGCTGAAAGAAGAATAGAGATGTTCGAGCTGGTGAAGTATTTACAAGGAAGGAGGTGAACCCCCATGCGGCAGTTGCGTGCCGTAACCTATAACCGCTGCAGCACCGAAGAAGAAAGCCAGAAAGACGCGCTCATCAAGCAGGTTCAGGAATCAAAGAACTGTATCCGCGAACAGGGATGGCAGCTTGTTGATACATATGTGGAGGCCAGGAGCGGCACCACGTCCAAGGGAAGAGGAGAATACAACCGTCTTCTGCAGGATCTGGAAACGGACAAATTTGACATCATTGTGATCAAGAGTCAGGATCGTCTGATGCGCAATACAAAGGACTGGTATATTTTTCTGGACCGGATGCAGAAGAACGGAAAACGTCTTTACATGTATTTGGAACGGAAGTTTTATACGCCGGAAGATGCTCTGATCACGGGGATTAAGGCAATATTGGCAGAGGAATACAGCCGCGAATTGAGCAAAAAGATCACAAATGCTCACCGCAGCCGCCAGAAGGAGGGAAAGCGTTTTGCTTTTACGAATGCCATCTACGGGCTGAAAAAGATGCCGGATAAGAGCATTGTGATCGACGAGCAGGAAGCGGAAATGGTAAGGACGGTCTTTCAGCTTTCTGCCAACGGCTACGGCACGCACAGCATCGCGCAGATCCTGTACCGACAGGGGTATCGGAACAGAAAAGGGGACAGTTTATGCCCGGCCGTTCTGCGCGGAATGCTCCGGAATCCGATTTATAAGGGTACTGTGGTTCAAAATAAGAGACATTATGATTTTGAGAGCAAGAAGTCATACCGAAATCCTCCGTCCGAGTGGATCTATCACGAAAACGCGGTTCCCGCCATCGTGGACGAGGCCCTTTTTGATCAGGCGAATAAAGGAATGGACGTAAGGCGGCGGTTGGATCCGGATTTTTATCTCAATTATTGTTATGCCGGGAATCCTGAACTGTCTGGTAAGATGTTTTGCGGGCTTTGCGGTTCCCCGTTTTACCATGTATGCCGCAGACGCAGGAAGGGAGATCAGGCAGCAGAATGGAAGTGCAGCAATTATCTTAAGAATGGCCGGAGAAATGAAGTCCTTCGCAGGGACAAGATCCGGAAGGTGGAGAAAGAAGATACCGTTGGATGCGACAATGTTCATCTGGATGAGAAAAAGCTATATGAAGTGCTGGATGAGATCTGTCGGGAAAAAAATCAAAGATTTCATCTGAAAAAGGAGGAGCTTCTGCGGGAAACCCTGACAATACTTCGGCAGGCGCTTAGCAGGAATGGTTCGGAGGTGAGAAAGGCAGAGCTGGAGAGGATGCAGCAGAAACTGACGGGCCAGAAAGATACGCTTTTGGAAAAGCTTCTGGACGGTGTGATTTCTGATACGGATTATAAGACAAAGGATCAGGAAATACAGGAAAAGCTAAATCAGGTCAGCGGTCAGCTGAATGCACTGGAGGATGATTTCATACAGAATGCCGGACTGGAGAGCCGGATCGCTTCCATACGGGAAAGCCTGGAAAACGGTCTGATCGAGAAGGCTCAGGTGGAGGAGGTGATCAGCAATATCAAAAGGATAGATGTGTTTCCGGACCGTCTGGAGATTACCTTTGATTCCCGGGCAATTTTGGGATTGGAATCAGAAAAGGAACAGCTGGCGATGTCTGTCCGCAGTGAGACGGATAAATTGACGGTGATCTGTGTTCCGCAGAAATGCAGCACATCCCCACTGCCAATGATGGAGACGCAAAAAAGGCAGATCCTTGCCTATATGAGGGAAAAGCCAGGAATTACGGCAAAGGAGCTCGCTGAAAAGATGGATGTCAATCTCTCGCTGGTGCACAGGAGGATAAATGCGTTGAAAGCAGAAGGAAAAATACACTACAGTGTGCCGAACGGAAGGGGGAAATGGATCATATCCGGGTGAGCAGCCGAGAAAAATGTATTGCTATCGTATGGGCCGGGCGTCTGTTGGCAGGACAGACGCCCATGTTTCATGCGAATCCCCATTCCGGAGCGTTTATGCGACGGGGCGAGGAGAAATCGCGAATGCGATTTCTCCTCTGCCATCAGGGCTATTTGTGGCGCTCGGCACAAATAGCCGTGTGAAAAATAAGCTATCGAGCTTATTTTTCACACTAAAATCGTTCGCCCTTGCTTTGTGATATCCGCCCGGGCAAGGGCGTCGGACGGAATGTCACAAATAACGCGGCAAATAGGTCGATAGGATATGCGTTTGTATCAGAAGCGGCAGTCGTTGGAAAACCTGACTGCTGTAAATGATGAGATAACCCAGCCCCTGTCTGGCGGCCAAAAATTCGCCGATGATAACCCCGACTAACGCCAGACCGATGTTCACCTTCATGTTGCTTAGGATGACGGGAACGGAAGCGGGCAGAACGACTTTGCAGAACACATCCTTCCGTTTTCCACCAAGAGTTCGTATCAGCATTTGCTTTTCCGGGTCCGCCTGCAGAAAACCGGTGTGGAGGCTGATGACCGCACCGAAAATCGCCACGGAAATGCCGGCAATGATAATGGTTTTGACGCCGGTGCCGAGCCAGACGATCAAAAGAGGGGCCAATGCGGATTTGGGCAGGCTGTTCAGCACGACCAGATAAGGCTCCAGTATTTCTGACAGTTTTCGGGAGTACCACAGCAGGGTGGCGGCCAGCAGGCTCAAAGCGGTCACCAGAAGGAAACTGACCACGGTTTCCAATAAAGTGATTCCGATATGCGCAAACAGGGATTTATCCCGCACCATATCCAGGAAGCAGGAAGCTACCCGGGAAGGACTGGAAAAGAAAAAGCTGTCGATGATCTGTTTGTTCGCGCAGGCTTCCCAGAGTATGAGAAAGAGCAGCAGCACCGCGATTCGCATGCGGCGAATGAAGCGATGGTGCTTCCTGTGTGCGAGGATGTAGTCCTGTTGTTCCAAAGAACAAAGTTCAGTCGCTGTTTTCTTCATCGGAAAGTTCCTCCCAGATCTGATTGAAATAGTCGCTGTATTCCGGCGCTTTTCGGGCAGAAAGCGGAGAATCGTCCGTCCGGGTGAGATGGATCGAAAATTCGGTCTTCACATGGGCCGGCCGGTTGGTAAGAACCAGAACTCTGTCCGACAAACTGACTGCTTCCGAGAGATCATGGGTGATCAGCAGGGCGGTTTTCTTTTCTGCCTTTATGATGCGGCCGATGTCGGCGGAAACAGTGAGGCGCGTCTGATAATCCAGCGCGGAGAAGGGTTCATCCAGCAGCAGAATTTCCGGTTCCAGGGCCAGAGTACGGATTAGGGCGGCACGCTGGCGCATGCCGCCGGAAAGTTCGGAGGGGCGTTTGGAGACAAAGTCCGTCAGCCCGTAGGCATCCAGCATTTTCTTCACCCGCTCCAGGTTTGGCGCGGTGCGTTTGTTCTGGATTTCCAGTCCGAGGGTGACGTTCTTCCAGATATTGCGCCATTCGAACAGCTGGTCACGCTGAAGCATATAGCCGATGCCCGGCTTTTTCCCGTCTGTTCCATAGAATGTGATGCCGCCCGCTTCCGGCTCCAGCAGCCCGGCGATAAGGGACAGAATTGTGGATTTGCCGCAGCCGCTGGGACCGACGATGGCGAGAAATTCCCCTTTTTTGACAGAAAAGTTCAGGTCGGCGATCGCCTGCGTTTCCCCGCTCAGCGTGTGGTATGCAAAAAAAAGATTTTCTATCTTCAGGATGTCGGATGTCATCTGTATTTCCTCCCCTATATTTCGACAGAAAAATGTCAGCAGACAGTGGCTGCCTGTATGGGCGGCAGGCCGGAACGCTGCATCGGAAGCCGCCTGTTATAATCATATAGTATGAAATGTCGAAATTCTGGTTCCTGTCCGTATTTTTGACGGAAAAAGGAGACAAAATGGGCAGATTCCGGGAAAGAAGGAAAGAAGTTCTGTGGGTTTTGCGGCCTTGCAAGCCGGGATAAATTGTGCTATCATCTTGTGTAACTGTTGTATGAGCAGCGTTTTCGAAATGGGTGCCGTTTGTGGAGACGTGTGCAGGAGGAGGCAATATGGCTCAGCTCTGGGGAGGTCGTTTTACCAAGGAGACCGACCGGTCAGCATACCGGTTCAACGCTTCGATCTTTTTCGATCAGCGCTTTTTGCGAGAAGACATTGAGGGCAGTATAGCGCATGCGGTCATGCTGGCCCGTCAGGGCATTTTGACCGTGGAGGAAAAGGAGCAGATCGTTTCAGGGCTTTCCGGCATATTGGAAGATGTGACCGAGGGAAGGCTGGCGATCACGGAAACATATGAAGACGTGCACAGCTTTGTGGAAGCGAATCTGATTGCGCGTATCGGGGATGCGGGCAAGAAGCTGCATACCGGCCGGAGCCGCAACGATCAGGTGGCGCTGGACATGCGGCTGTATGTGCGCG
>CANQTI010000111.1 GCA_947626725.1 uncultured Eisenbergiella sp. | reverse complement strand
TTCCAAGAACGCCGGCTTTACCGGGCTGCGGCTGGGCTATACCGTCATTCCGAAGGATTTAAAGAGCGGCGGCGTCAACCTGCACAGTCTGTGGGACAGACGGCACGGCACGCGCTACAACGGCGCGCCCTATATCGTGCAGCGGGCCGGGGAAGCAGTCTATTCCGAGGCAGGAAAGGCGGAGCTGAAGGCGCAGGTGGCCTATTATATGGAGAACGCCAGGATCATCCGGGAGGGGCTTAAGGAGGCCGGGTTTACGGCCTATGGCGGCGTCAATGCGCCCTATATCTGGATGAAGACGCCGGACGGCATGACGAGCTGGGCGTTTTTTGACAGGCTGCTGACGCAGGTTCAGGTGGTCGGCACGCCGGGGTCCGGATTCGGGGCCAGCGGAGAGGGGTATTTCCGCCTGACGGCGTTTGGAACGCAGGAGAATACGCGCGAGGCTCTGCGCAGGATCCGCAGTCTGTGAGAAAAAGGGATCGTGCCGGGGGCGGCGTTGCGGTTCCTGATTTTCGGAATTTCCGTTATGTAATTGACGGAAAATGTCATAATCGGAAGACCTGCGCGAAACAGCGCAGGAAAAGGTCCTTTCCGTTTCCTGCGGAAAAAACGGGGCAAGCGCGGGAAAATCCGTCAAAAGCGCGGAAAATGGGCGCCGTTTTGATACAAAACGGATGGGAAGCGCTATTTTCTGGCAAATAATATTTTTGCGTCCGCATAATACTTTTTATGCGGACGCTTTTTTTATTATTTTTTTCGCAATCTACTATATCCTGTCCCATGACGCTTCGTATATACTGAAAGCAGAAAAAGGAAACAATATCCGATGGCAAAACGGAGATGTGGAATTTCCGGCATCCGAAATCAATGGGGGAGGACGGATGCCGGACGGCCAGGGATTTGGGTTTCAAAAAAGGGGAAGTGATCATTATGAAGGAGAGGAGAAGCAAGATCGTAGCGATGAGCGCGTACACGGAGCGGGCAGAGAGTATCGAAGTAACGGAGGACTTGATTGACGGATTTGTGGCGGAGCTGACCGAGAAGGGACGCAGCCAGGAATCCCTGAAGAATTACCGGGCGATCCTGATGGGGCTCTATGAGTTCCTGCCGGAGGACAAGATTCTGAACAATGAGTCCGCAGGACAGTGGCGCAAGTGGCTCAAGGAGAGCGGCTATTCCGGACGCACGATTAATTCCCGTATTTCCGCGCTGAACAGCTTTCTGCAGTATCTGGGCAGGCGGGAATGGCAGTCGGACGATTTCCATTACAATCACGAGGAGACACAGCCCGAGCTCACACGGGCGGAGTATGTGAGGCTTTTGCAGGCGGCCAAGGCATCCGGAAGGGAGCGCTCTTACCTGTTGATCAAGACGCTGGGAGGGGCCGGCGTACGGATTCAGGAGCTGCCGCAGCTTACGGTGGAATCGCTGGTCAGAGGACACGCGCAGTTGAAGTGTCATAATACGAACCGGGTGATGCATATTCCGGAACCGCTGCGCAGAGAGCTTTTGGATTACGCGAGGCGGGAGGGCATCAAGGAAGGGCCGGTTTTCGTGACGCAGGAGGGCAGTCCGCTGATTCGTTCCAGCGTATGGCACTATGTGAACATTGTCAGTAAGGATGCGCGGGTGGACGAGGAAAAGGCGAATCCCCGCTGTCTGTGGAAGATGTATCAGAGTACCTTCGCCGGCATTCGCTCAGGCATCGATCTTTTGATCGAGCAGGCCTATGAACGGATGATGGAGGAAGAACAGCTGGCTGTCGGCTGGGAAAGATAGCCGCCTGGCCGAGAAAGCGGGACGGGGCCCGCCTGGCGGTTGGAGAAGCATGATCTTTGAAAGACAGCAGAAAAGTTGAGCAATATCCCGATGAAGCGCTGTGCGGATCCGGTCTATGGGGGAGACGGGATCCGTACAGCGCCTTTTTATTGTCGGGCCAGATCCGGCACCGGAGACAGCGGCCGGGAGAACAGGCTGACCTATGCGTCCGAACCCGGATCTGTTTCGGCGGTAAACTGGCTGTCGGCAGCCTGACCGGAATATTGTCCGGGTGTGACGCCTTCCAGTTCCCGGAATTTGCGAATGAAGTAATAAGGATAGGAAAAGCCCAGATAGTCCGAGATTTCGTTGATGGTCATTTTATTCTCCTGAAGCAGTTTGCGGCTCTTTTCGATCCGCTTTTCCGTTACGTAGGCGGAGAAGTTTTTCCCGGTCATTTCCCGCACAATCCGGCTGACCTGTCCGTTGGTCAGGCCGAAATGCTCGGATACCATGTTCAGGCAGATGACATTTTCGCGATAATGGTTGTCGATGAAGTCGATGACAGCGGCGTCCAGACTTTCCTTTTCCCGAATGTCGCGGGAGCTGATGGCGGAAAGAATGGAAAGCAGATACTGTTCAAAGGATTTCTCCAGCTCCTTTAGGCTGTCACAGTTTTTGGGAAGGAAATCGCTCTCCACCCGTACCGGAATGGGCATAGAGGCCAGCCGAGAGAGAATATCGTTCTGAATGAAATACAGATATTTCCGGATTTCCGTATTCTCCAGGATCCATGGACCGCTCGCAAAGGAGGCAAAGATCGCGCGGCTGTGCGCCAGACAGTCCCGGATATTTCCGGCCAACAGCGTGTTGACCAACTGCTTTTCCGTCTGCAGGGGAAATTCGTATGGTTCCTGCTTCTGTGCGATATCAGCGCCGGTGCGCAGGGGCGCATGCAGGGACCAGGAATACTTTTCGATTTCGGATACCTCCTGCCAGGCCGCAGGGAGCTGTCTGACGCTGCGGGCGGCGGAGCTGAGGCAGCAGATGGGAGTGCATTGGAACCGGTTTTTCAGGAGAGTAAGCGCTTCCTGTGCGATAGAGATCGGGAGCTTTTCCATATCAGGGGAAGGCTCGGAAGAGAATCCCAGTATCGCGCCCACACAGTCCGGGGTCAGTGCGAAGGTCTGGCAGCGGAATTTCCGTTTCCGGGAGAGTTGTGTCAGGATTTCTCTCAGCGCGCCTGGAAAATTCGCTCGGTCGGCGCCGATCGGATTTGCGGCTGCATCTTCGCCGGCCGTGTGCGCAGCCTCTCCGCCGCCGTCATTTTCTGCGGGTTTCGGCAGGCGGAAGGACAGGGCCCAGAAGGAATGACAGCCGGGAAAATCCGCGCCCGGATTGAACTGTGGGAAAGAGGCGTCCGCGGTATCGTTTTCAGAGGTCAGGAAATATCGCCAGCGCAGATTTCGGGAGGTCTGCAGAATGTCCCGGATCGGGGCGGTCTGCAGGAAGGTCAGGATAACGGCGGCGAACAGCAGAACGGTCAGGATCCCGATGATGACGATACAGAAGGTGAGCAGGGAGGAACGGACGGGGGGCAGCTCACTTTCCAGCACAAAGCTCCAGCCCAGCCATTCCGAATCCGCGCGGGAAGAGATGATCTGTGCGCCCTCCTCTGCCAGCGCTGAGTCTCCGGCCAGGACGCCCGCCTCGCCGTTGAAAATGATGCTGCCGTCTTTCCCGAGGATGTAAAAAGCCGGATGAGAGTCGATCTGCAGATCCTCAACGATCTGTGCGTAGATCCGGCGCGCATCGATATTGACAGCGAGATAAGCGGTTTTGGGCTCGGTGTTGATGGGAAGGGAAATCAGCATGGTGATGACCTGGGTATCGCCCTGACCGGACGTATCGTGAAAGTCCAGCGGTCTGGGATCCAGCAGCAGCGGCGCCGCGGTCTGGGGAAGGACGGAAAAAGCCGCCTGGTCATAGAAGGAGCCGAGCGGTGTCATGACGGAAGGCAGGGAATAGCTGGAAAAAACCAGTTCATCTGAAGGAAAATACAGATAACTGCTGTAGATATATTCGTTGGCGACGCTCAGGTCGGTCAGATATTGCACGATGTTTTTGTTTTCCTCCGCGTTCCCGGAACGGCTGGGAGACGCCTGAAGGAACGCGCTGTTGGCCCCGGCGGAGTGCATGCACAGATCCTGGACATTTTTCAGGTGGAGCTCATAGATGGACGCCACCTGCCCGGCGATGGTTTCGTTGGAGGCGGTGAGATTGTCCAGCCAGACTTTCTTTTCCAGCACATGAAAAAGTACACCCGTGAGGATGGAAAAAAGGATCAGCGTCAGTGCGATCATCCGGATCTGTTTTTTTCGGAAAAGGTGCAGGGTGAGTTCCCTGCGGGTCTCTTTTTTGGACAAAGCTCTGATCCCCCCTGCTGTGTGCGGCATGCCCGGGCCGAAAATCCCGTCTCCTCCCCAGGACCGGGATCCGGCGGCAGATGCGGGCTGCCGCGGCATATGACGGATGACCTTTCACCGCCATATAAGCGAATTTAATACGAAATGATGATTTCTTCATTTAGTATAACATTGAAACGAAAGAAATTTCAAGACAAAACATTCTGAATATTCAGAGAATATTTGAAACAGACAGCAAATCGCGGGGTTCCGGTGCCGTATAGGGCCGATGGAACCCCGCGATCAAATGTCGGAATTGCGGCTGTCTTAGCTTCAGCGCAGGACCTGTGACCAGTCGGTAATGCCGATGAGGGCCTTCGCCCAGGCATCGTAGTTGGCTTCGGCGGGCGTGCCCAGGCTGGCGTAGACGGACTGAGAGACGCCGGAAAACCGGGTGTCCAGCATTGCTTCGCTGAAGGACTGGGTGTAAATGATTTCGTCCACGTAAGGATTGTTTCTGGCGGCCACATAGGAAGCGTAGAGTGCCGCGGCCTGTATGTCCACACCCTGGGCGTTGGTGATGCCGATTTCGCTTAGGATCACATGCCGTACGGCGCCGGAGGGAGCGCGCATTTTTTTCGTCTGCAAAAGGTCCGTGAGCGCGGACAGGTTCTGGAAGGTCAGCATCTTGTTGGAGGCCACCTGGGCTTTCATGTAGGCTCCGTCCGGGCAGCCGGTCAGATCCCAGAATTTCGCCCAGGTCAGCGGAACCGGATAAGGATGCTGCGCCACATTCCAGTCGATGTTGCCTTCTTTGGAGATGAGGGCGTTGAATTTTTCCAGGAAATCCTTGCCGTCAATATATTCGTAGTACTCCGCGTGGCTGGCAGGGCGGTTGCGGTCCCAGTTCTGGTCCAGGCATACGAACACCCGGGCGTTGGCGTTTTGACTCTTGACGGCATTGTAGGCGACGCGGAAGGCCTGGGCGTATTCCCGCACATAATGGTCCCAGTCCGTCCAGACCATATAGTTCCATTTGCGGACGTTGACCTCATTTCCGACAATGAAATTCTCCGTGGAGGAATTCGCCGCACATTTGGAAAGCTCCGCGGCCAGCGCTGTGATGCCGGCAGGCTCGGATGCGTTGAGCATATAATATTGGGGTGCCACAGGATGTGTATCCGCTGCGAACATGGCCGGTCTGGACCAGGGATTCGTCATGCCCTGGTTGGTCCCCTGATTCATGATCTGAACGGTGGGGTATTTGCCCGCGATGATGCCGTTCAGGTTGTTGGACACCAGAAGGTTGGCGAACTGTGCCCCCTGGATGGAGTTGAGCGCTCTGGTCTGTCTCGCTCTGGTATGGGAAGCCAGCAGCTCCGGATTGGTGATGTACTGGGGACTGGCGATCATTACGTTCTGGCCGCCGGATTTCACCGCCAGGGCCAGCTTGGTATAAAGCCTTGCCCCGTTGTACGGCAGGGTGAACGCGGGGGAAGCCGTGGCGGGAATTGCCGCTGCGGGAACCGCTGCGGGAGAGATCGTGTACTCATACGGCTGCAGCTCATAGAGGTACAGGATCCCGTCGTCACTGGCCGGGACGCCGGGCAGGACGGCGGTATAGGAAATCGTCGCCGCGTCCAGAAGCGCGCTTTTCGCGCTCGTCGCGTAGGCCTCGTTTAACGCTTTTGCCGCTGTCTTCTTGGATTTGGCGGCTTCTGCCCGTATGCCGGGAGCCATCAGCAGCACAGCGGCCAGCAGGCACAGGAAAAGCCTTCTGCATGTTTTCCTTCTCATAAGATCTCCCTCCTGAAATAAGGCATAAATAAAATGTCCATCGGCTGCCGCGTGTTTCTAAGGGTATTCGTATGGGTGAGCTTAGACACCGGCAATGCGGGAACCGCACCCCTCCCCAGGACCAATGGACATTTTTATTATGCAATATTTTTTCCCGGCTGTAAAGTATCTGTGTATGGAAAAATCCGAAAAGATTGGATGGAAAAATCTGAAAAGATGCACAGGAAAATTTGAAAAGATGCACGGAAAAATCTGAAAAAAATGCCCGCGTCCGGTCTCCGTCTGCGGGATCGGGCGCGGGCGAAAGGCGGTCGTTTCGCGGGGATGCTTACAGCTCGCCCCGTTTTACGGCTTCCGCCTGCGTTTTCTGGATATCGGGATGGACGGAGAGGATGGGTTCCTCCCTGCTTCCCTTCAGGGCGCGGTTCACATAGTTTTTCGTGATCTTCATGACCACGGGGCTTAAGGTGAGGACGCCGATCAGGTTGGGGATGGACATCAGGCCGTTGAAGGTATCGGAGATGTCCCAGGCCAG
>CANQTI010000110.1 GCA_947626725.1 uncultured Eisenbergiella sp. | reverse complement strand
CTGCACGCTGCCAGACTGGCCTTCGCGCATCCCATCACCGGTCAGCCCATGGAATTTCGCGCGCCGCTGCCGGAGGATATGCGCCGGGTGCTGTGGCCGGAACGATAAACGGCCCAGGCTGGCCTGACGGACGACCGCAGCCATATTGACGCTTCTGTTCCGTTGTGTTATAATGATCGTCTCTCATGCAAGCCACAGCTATCTTAAGAAAGGAATCCAGATGAAAGAAAAACCATTCGATCCGGCACGCAGCATAAAGAATAAGAAGAAATCCATCCCCGTTCTGCTCCTGGCGGTCCTGTTGGTCAGCCTGACGGCCGCCGCGCTACGGGCCTTTTCCCCCCGCCGATCTGGCTCGAATGCCGCCGATGATTATGCCTCGGTCGCTTCTGCCCCAGACTTTTCGGACATTCTGAACGGCAATGCGGACTTTTGGTTCATCTCGGAGGGAACCGCCGTTTCCAAGACAATCGAAGACGTCCCCGCCCTCTTCGACCCTGATGACGAATACATGACGATCTGGGACTTCGCTTCTCTGGATCTGGACGGAGACGGTGCGGAAGAAATCGTACTTTCTGTCTCCGGCGCCGCAGGCGATATGGGCGGGCGGCTTCTTCTGCACCGCATGGACGGCCATATCTACGGCTATCAGACAGACAGCCGCACGCTCGTGAACCTGAAAGCGGACGGCACCGGCGAATATTCCGATCCCACCGGCGTTTCGGAGGTGGGCATCTGTTCCGTCAGCCAGTTTACGGACACCGGATATACGCTGGACAAAATATCCTGGGCCACCGGAGACTATGAAGGACTGAACACCTTTACAGTGGAAGGCCAGTCCGCCTCTGAGGAAGAGTTTATGACAGCCCTGGAAAAACAGGACGAAAAGGCCAACGCAGCCTGGCGGGAATTCACCGCCGAAAATATCAGCACATTTTCTGGGAGCGCCAAGTAAAGCGCCGCTGTGCAGACCTCCTGAAAGCACCAGGTATGGCACTGTCGTTCAGACTTCCCGAAAGCACCAGATATGGCACTGTCGTTCAGACTTCCAAAAACACCAGATAAAGCGCCGACGTTCAAAAATGCAGCGCGTATTTCTGCTCCACAATATCCTGCCGCTGTACCCAGCGTCCGGATGTGAAATCGGGAATCGCCACCGGCATGCTCCCCGTGGAGATCGACGCCTCGCTCAGCGCCGTAATGCTCATCCAGGCCGCGGCGTCATAGACATCTATGGGCGGCTGCACGCCCGCCAGCGCCGCATCCACAAAGGCGCTGTAGACCATTTCGTCCATGCCGTCATGTCCGCCCTTCGGCTCGAAACCGCGCCAAAGCGGATGCATATATTCGTCCTCGTATTCCGCCGCGTTCCCCCACAGCCCGCGGGCATTGAATTCATATTTCCGATGTACCTGATCCAGGAAAACAGCATCTATATCCTCAAAATAGGCTGCGGCGGTTCCCCGCACCGTAAAGCCCCGGCTGTAGGCCCTGGGCAGCGTAGTGTCCAGCGTCAGGCAGATCGTCTCGCCCCCGGCACAGCGGATCACCGTGTTGACGATATCCCCCTGCGCGAAGGCGGCATCGGCATACTTCGTCACAGGTCCCGTCTGCTTCTGCAGATAGGCGTGCATGCCTTTGGCACAGGACGCCGTGGACGTCAGGGAAAGCATCCGATTCCCATTGTTGATCTTCAGGACCTTCGCGATGGGGCCCAGCTCATGGGTGGGATAATTCTCGCAGTTGCGATGCAAATACTCCTGCAGGCGATAATGACGGTTCACCTCGCCGCCAGCGATCTCGTCCCGCAGATCGTGATGATATCCGCCCTCGCAGTATACCACATCCCCAAAAACGCCCTGTTTCACCATATGGAGCACCATCAGCTCCCGTTTCCCATAGCAGCAGTTTTCCAGCAGCATACAGGGCACGCCGGTTTCTTCGCTGGCATGCACCAACCGCCAGCATTCCTCCACGGAGTAGGCACCGCCCACCTCCAGCCCCACATATTTTCCCGCCTTCATGGCCTGTATGGCCATCTCCAGATGAGAACGCCAGGAAGACATGATGATGACCGCATCGATATCCAATTCCAGAATTTTCCGATAATCTTCCGTTACGAACGGACGATATCCGCAGGTCTCTTCCACCAGCTTCGCCGACTTCTCCCGCCTGTCCTCATAGACATCGCAGATGGCCGCAATCTCCAGCCGATCCTCCGTCATGGGAAGCAGCGTGTCACGCAGAAGGCTGATTCCCCTGTTCCCCATACCGATCAATCCCGTTTTCAATTTTCTGTTCATAATAAGTACCCTCCAACGGCTGTGCCGTTTTATTCTCCCTTTGCCGCCAGGATCTCCGTCACCGGCCCGATGATCTCTTCCTGGGCTTCGGTCCGCAGCAGCTCTTCTGCCGCGCGCTCCGCCGGCATACCCTCTTCCGCCTTCCCGGCGATCTCGTAAATCCTGCCCTTCGCTGCAAAGGCAAGCTGCGTCCGGTCGAGATAATCAAAAATCCGGGCCATTCTCTGATTGTCATGCTGCACCGCGCCGGGGAAAATCACCTCGATCCGCTGATCCACCGGCGTCTCCGGAATCTCCACGCTCCAGACCCCTCTTGCGGTATCATACGCGCAGACAGCCGACTCCTGGCGCTCTCCCGCGATGCAGACCTGCGGCCTGCTTTCCCGGGCCAACCCGTAAAATCGGAGCAGATATCCGCGTTTCTCCGGCAGAATCCGCACATTTCCTTCGGCCGCATCGATGGCAAAAACGGCATCCTTCCCCGTCTTTATACGCATCTGCGTCCTGGCCCAGTTTTCCTCCCGGAACGCCGCGTCCTGACCGTCATCTTCCCAGAGCGTAAAGGCCCCGTCCGATACCGCGTTGACGCAGACCGTCAGCAGCGGCGGCAGATCGATGGCATTGCCTTTCTCCCGGCCGTCCAGAACCAGAATCGCTCCGCCCTTCATCAGCACCGGGATGGTTTCGATTCCCCGGTAAAGATCCAGCCTCCGGCCTCCGGCATAGACCAGACCGGTGAACAGATCTGTCCATGTCCCCTCCGGCAGCCATCCGTGGAAAACCGCACGTCCGGAAGCCCGATCCGCGGGAGATGTCAGCGGACATACCAGCAATTCCGAACCGAAATAAAATGCATTCCGGATCTGATAGGCCATTTTCTCGTTCGGATGCCGGTAATACAGCGGCTGCACCAGCGGAACACCCTCCCGGCTAGCCCGCAGGTTCATCGCATATAAGTATGGGATCAGCCTGTGGCGCAGGCGCAGGAACGCCTTCATCACCTTTTCCGCAATCAGGTTGTAGCGCCAGGGCTCCTTGCCGTTGAAAATCTCGTTGCTGCTGTGCAGACGCATAATAGGGGAAAATGCGCCGTACTGAACCCAACGGACAGCCAGCTCGTCGTCCCTACTCCCCCGCATGTGTCCGCCGATGTCGTGACTCCACCACCCATAGCCGATATTGGAAGCCGCCGCAGTGAAAAAGGGCTGGAAATCCAAACTTCTCCAGGTGATAAGCGTATCCCCGGAAAACCCGATGGGATAACGGTGACTTCCCGGCCCGCTGTAACGGGACAGGATCAGCCCTCTGGCATTCCTTTTCTGCGCGTCCAAATAATGCCGGTGATTCAGGATCCACAGCGGGTCCAGGCCCTCCATGTCAGAGCTCGTCCCCTGCTGCCAGTCGATCCACCAGAAATCCACCCCCTGCTCCTCCAGCGGGTGATGGACATATTTGAAATACCCCTCCCAAAACCGGCCATCGCCTGGCGTAAAACGCACCGGTTCTTCTTTTTCCGTATCCACACCCATAAACCGGGCAAAGGCGGAATAAGCTTCTTCGTACGCCCGCACCCCGTCGGCAGGATGAACGTTCAGCGACACCTTCATTCCCCGCCGATGCAGCGCCTCCAGAAACCGCTCCGGATCCGGAAACAGCACCCGGTTCCAGGTATAACCGGTCCAGCCGCTGCCGTACCGGGAATCGATCTCGGTCAGGTGCCAATCCATATCCACCACGGCGACGGTGAGCGGAATATTCTCCCGTTCAAACCGGTCCATCAGTTCCAGATAGCTCTGTTCCGTGTACACATGATATCTGCTCCACCAGTTGCCCAGCGCGAACCGGGGCAGCAGCGGCACCGCTCCCGTCAGACGGTAATAATCTGCCAGAGCATCCAGATAGTCCCGTCCATAGCCAAAGAAATAGAAATCCAGCGCCTCCGGATCGCGTCTGGGTTCCACGCCGCCATCCTCTGTGAGGATCAGCGAACGGCTATCGTCCAGCAGTGACCAGCCATGGACAGACAAGAGTCCATGGTTCAAAGGAATCGCCCCGTCCGCTTCATCCAGCGTCCTGGCCGTTCCTCCCAGATCCTCCGGTTCCTCTCCATAATGCCAGACAGAACCGATGTGCGCATACCGGCCAATCAGAGAAATCTCCATTCCTTTCGCGGTGAAGGCCCCTTTATCATAGCACAGACACAGCGCGTCCGTGACGATCCGCAGCTTTCCGTTCTCTTCCACCATCTGAAAAATGGGAGTCGGAAAATCGCGGTTCACCGCCACCTGGGTCATCCGATCCTCAAAGATCCCCTTTTCGCTGTATTCCAGCCGGATCATCCGATCCGTAAGCACACTGATCCGATATTTCTCCCCGGATATAACAGTTCCCTCTTTTTTTACCTGATCCATCCTTTCCCCCGCTTATCCTTCGCAATCAGGATCTTCCTATTGTATACACCCGCCCTTTGCCAAACATTTTTGCGGCATCCCGCGAAAATGATTAACAAAATCATATCCGATGCAGATCGGTTTTGCAACCCCTATCCAAATTTTTTACGGGTTATCTAAATTTTCTGTGGATCATCGCAGGATATTGACACTCTTTTGTTCCATTCCGCCCCCTTTCCCAAGTTTCTGTTGATTGTCGGTTATCAATTCGATATAATTTAAGCAAAATGGATACCGGCCGTCCCGACGCCTCCGGCCAGGACGGTTCAAAAAATAATCAACCGCAGAAGGATCCCCGCAGCTTTGCGAAGACCCGGAATCTGCAGAAAGAAGCCGCCAATGGAACCGTACAAACACACCGTAAAGTATTATGAAACAGATCGGATGGGATTCACGCACCATTCCAATTATATCCGATGGATGGAGGAAGCCCGCATTGATTTTCTGGACCAGTTGGGATGGAGTTATCAAAAGCTGGAGGAGGCGGGGATCCTTTCCCCGGTCATCGCGACGGAATGCCGGTACAGGCGCAGCACCACCTTCCCGGACACCGTATCCATTTCTGTCTCCGTGGAGGAATTCCGGGGCGTACGTCTCCGGCTGAACTATGTAATGACGAACGAGGAGAACGCTGTTGTCTGCGAAGCGGCGTCAGAGCACTGTTTTATCGGAAAAGACGGTAAGATCCTGAATCTGAAAAAAGAATATCCGGCGTTCTATGAGCTTCTCATTCAGCTGGTCCGGCCCGCCTGAGCCCGGTCCCCTTTTCATGCATCAGGATTTCCCAAAAAGCTTCAGAACAGCATTGGCATAAGGAGGTTCCCATGACAAAAAGAAACTTATCTCTTTTTACGGCCGCAGCGCTGCTTTTCGTTTCGCTGTGCACCCTTCCGGGCTGCGGCACGCCGTCCGGCAGGGATTCCGCACAGACGCCCGGTGACGGTACAGTCCAGACGTCTGAAACCGGCATTTCCCAGACCCCCGGAGACGGCTCCGCTCAGACAGACGGAACCGGCCAGGCAGGCGAAAACGCCGCCGACCGGACAGAGGAAGCTAACAGCATCCAGGCAGCCGGGGACACGCCTGCCGCCGGAAAAGCTGCGCAAAATGGGGGCTCTTCTGCCAAATCGACCCCTCTCGCCGCGGCAGGCGGTTTTGCAAATATCGAAGTCATGATGCGGGATACGGACATGACGCCCTGCGTGGAGCCCTATTCCATCGCGTCCGACCTCGGCAACGTGGACAATCTGTGGCAGTTCTATCTGGAAGACGGCATGAAGGAAAAGCTGGCGCAGAACGGCTTCGTGGTATGCGGCAATGCCGGCAATGAATTTTTTGAAGAATACGAGTCGAACCGGTATTCCCAGACCGCGAGCTTCGTGACGGTGGACTCTCTGATGCACACCTACCATCTGTATTTCTCCCATCTGATGCGGAATACCGAAAAAAACGATCTGGCCAGACAGCTCTCCCGGCTGAGTCAGCTGATGCTGGCGGACAGTCAGAACGTGTATGAAACGCTCAAAGGCACCGCCTGGGAGGAGGCGGCCCTGCGCACCGTTGCCTTTTTCACCGTTGGCACTTGCCTGCTGGACGGCCAGACGGTGCCAGACGGAGCGGCGGCAGAATCCGCTGAGGAGGAATTGAACCGCATCCTGGCGGCGGACGGGATCGACGTTTCCACCGTGACGGGCGAGCTGGAAGATTATTCCCAATATGCGCCGCGCGGGTATTACGAGGGCGACGATCTGCTGGAGCGCTACTT
>CANQTI010000109.1 GCA_947626725.1 uncultured Eisenbergiella sp. | reverse complement strand
TATCTCCGGAACGCAGAAGGAACTCCACCAGCCCCCGGACTGATATTCTGATCTCCATGTACCGCTCCCCGCCGCCGGCGAACAGAGCCCGGCGGACGGGCTCTCACGGCGGCTGTTTTTTCAACCTGCTTTTTTCAGCATATCACGTTTTGACGGTCTAGGGCAATCTTTTTCGACTCTGTACAGAAAGCGGGGATAAAATCATGTCCATTCGGACATGGAGCCTCCGGCGAATTTTATATTTCATATGATCCAGGATGCGTACCGTTCTGTTTCCGCCCTTCCCCGTTTCCAGAGCGGAACTTCCCCTACAGAATTTCCTGCGGATCAAACTCTGTCATCGTCCCACGATATCGGAGCGGGAGCAGCTGCTTTTGCAGCTTCCGGTTCTTTCGATCCCGAATACCAGTGGAAACGAAAAAGCATCGGAACAGCTCCGCGATCTCTTTTTCCGCCGCACTGCAGCGCTCCGACATCCGCTCAAAACGCTCCGCTGTCTCACCGTCCGGCCAGACCAAAAACCAGTCTTTCCCGGCAGGATGCACGGCCACAATCCTATGTCCGATATCCGCGATCACGAAATTCTCCAACGGGAAGCGGTCTGCGAAGTGCGGTGTCACCAGCGCAATCACATTTTCACAGGGTTCGATACGTGCAAACAGTACGCCTCCCTCCAGCTCCCTAAACCGCAGGAACTGTATCATGCGCTGCGCCTCCCGATGCATATGTCGGCTCAGTTCAAATACCTTTCGCACCGCGCCATCGGTAAGCCCCTGCATCAGCGGCCCCCGGATCCTGCCCGCCAGTCCTGCCGCTACCGCCTGATAAACAGCCTGTCCCCGCCCGGCGTCATGCGCGGCCAGCGCATAGCTGATATCCTCCCAGGCCTCTTCCCCGAACCGCCGGATGACCGTGGCTGCCACCTTCTTCGCCAGCGCGGCGTCCGTTTCCACGCGCCGGTAAGAAGCGAACAGACATAGATCCGCCTCTCCAACCTGAATTTCGGTATGCTCCGGCCGCAGCTTCCACGCATAGGCCTGATAGACTGCAGTCAGGATTCCTTCCGCCGTGTCCTCACAGGTCAGAATCGTTCTATTCATATTTTCCTCCATGACGCGAGCGTATGCGAGTCGGCACGCACGCCGGATCCAGGATCCGACGCTGCGATCCCGCGTTTTGTGACGTCCGCGGCACAGATTGAAAAATAAGCCATCGGGCTTATTTTTCAATCTCATCCCCCGTCCGCCGCACATATCCCGCCTGATCCATTCTAAAATTCCGATCATCGAACAGAGACAGCTGCCGGTACGTAACCCCATCCGCATCAAAAGGAAGACGTTCCCGACAATCCAGCAGCTGCCGCGTGATGAAATTCTCTTCGATCCGCACAGACGGATACAAAAGTTTCCCGCTGCAGGTGATGAAAAAATGCGCCCGCTTCAGCACAACACCCATTTTTTTCAGATGGGCAAAGGAAAGTGTCCCGCTCCTTCTGGCCCGCACGATCCGCTGCGCACTTTTCACGCCAATGCCCGGTACCCGCAGAAGTGTCTCATACGGCGCACGATTGACCTCCACGGGGAAAAGAGCCAGATTCCGCAGCGCCCAGTCTGCCTTCGGGTCCAATAGGATGTTGAAATCCGGCCGCTCCTCACTCAAAAGCTCTCTCGCCCGAAAACCGTAAAATCGGAGCAGCCAGTCCGCCTGATAGAGTCTGTGTTCGCGCAAAAGCGGCGGTCCTCCAGACAGCGCAGGCAGCTCCCGATCCGCATTGACATTCACAAAGGCGGAATAAAACACACGCTTCAGACCGAACTTCTGATACAAGCTTTCCGCCACCGACAAAATCTGATAGTCGTTCTCCGGCGTGGCACCGATGATCATCTGCGTGGATTGTCCCGCGGGCACGAACTGCGGCGCACCCCGGTACAGCGTCAGCTCATTCCGACTCATCCCGATGCCGTTCTGGATCAGACGCATGGGCGCAAGGATCGTCCTGCGGTGCTTGTTGGGCGCCAGTCGAGAAAGTCCCTCCGCCGTGGGGAGCTCCAGATTCACGCTCATCCGGTCCGCCAGAAATCCGGCAAGGCGTACCGCTTCCGGATCAGCCCCGGGGATTACCTTCATGTGAATATATCCCTGAAATCGGTATTCCCTGCGCAGCTTATATACGGTCTGATAGAGAAGCCCCATGGTATAGGTGGGATTCTCCAACACGCCGGAGCTCAAAAAAAGCCCTTCGATATAATTGCGCCGATAAAATTCTGTCGTAAGCCTGCAGACCTCTTCCGGCGTAAAAGAAGCCCGCGGCACATCATTGGAACGGCGATTGAGACAGTATTTGCAGTCATAAACACATTCGTTCGTGAACAAAATCTTCAAAAGACTGATACAGCGTCCGTCCGCCGCAAAGCTGTGGCAAATCCCCGCTTTCACAGCGTTGCCCATTCCCCGCCCATCCCCTCGGCGTTCGCTCCCGCTGCTGGTACAGGCAACGTCATATTTGGCGGCATCGCTTAATATTTCCAGTTTTTCCATCAGGGACATCTCTGTCGCGATATGCAGTCCCATTCCCGTTCCCCCGCTCCTCTCTGGCCCGTCCATTAATCGAACGTATGTTCTGAATTATAGTCATTATAATATATCTGTTCACTCCTGGCAAGCCAAAATCATCAAAAGAGAACAAGAATCGCAGAAAAAAAGAGCGACATATTTTATATGCCGCCCGCTGAAAAACAAAAAAACTCCGACACCCTTATCCCCGCACAGCGCTTCCTCCGCAGCCGTCAGTCTATCCTCAGACTGTTCGTAAAAATCCCTTTCCCGTTTCCAAGGGCGATAGAAAAAGACAAGCAAAAAGCAATCGCCTTCCACTCATCTTTCTCTGCACCCCGTACGGCAGCCGCCCTATTACAGTTTGCTGGTTGATACCGTTCTATGCGCAGCTGCCTTAATCGTGATCGTTAATGTAAGCAAATACTTGTACAGCAAAATACTATTTCTGGGAATCCGTTAATTTGCAAATACCACCGCGCACAGAGACTCACCGGGAATAGCCGCCTCAGTCAGCGTACCATTCATGCGCAGATTAATCGTAATTTCCTTCTTTGTGTGGTTCAGAATCACCGCGCTAATGCTGCCGTCCGAGTTCTTTACTGCAGAAACGTCCACATCGCGGCCATAGACGCTTCTTCCAATACGCACTGATCCGGGCCGTAAGGTACTGGCTATTAGCTTGATATATTCGTAGCTGATGGTGCGGGTAAACGTTCCGTCCTCATTGTAGACCAACGGAGCTGCGAAGCCTCCGTCTACGTGGCGCGGTCCGCCTGTGCGGTCAACCATCAAGTTCCAGTCAATCCACCGCTGCATGCCCTGGTTCATATCACCCAAAATGTCGTGGGCATAGCTTACCGCATCTTCATAATCCACCTCGTTGGGCTTCTTTTTCAGGGCAAGCCTTACCGGATGACTTTCGGGCAGCTGAGCTAACTTTTCCGGAGGCAGCTCAAAGGATATCGCCTTGCCAGGAATGTGCAGCCCGCAGCTTTCAGAATGCATAAGAACCTTATCTGGATATTTTTCGTGCAGCATGGAAAGCGCCTCAAAATGGTCACCGGAATACCAATGGTAGGCAAATCCCGTTACCATTCCCATGGTCTCCGGATCCATCATGCCATCGATATGCTCAATCATACGCTCTTTGTTGTGGTCCCAAATAAAAATTCCGATTTTTTCCAGCAGTCCGGCGGCTTTCATGGCGGGGTACAAGTGGTCCCGCAAAAAAATCTTTTCTTGCTCACTGCTCCAAACACAACTGTCCCAACTGGTGGCAGCGGAAGCCTCGTTCTGGATACTGAGCATAGTTACGTTGATGCCCTCGTCCAGATAAGCCCGCATGTATTTTACCAGATATTTCGCCCAATCGGAGTAAAATTCCGGTCTCAGGCTGCCGCCAAAACATCGGGAGGGCTTGGTTTCTCCAGCAATCTCAGCTTTTCCGCCATAAATAGCAGCATCGTTTTGGGCTATCAATGACGGCGTTTTCCACGCGGCAGGAGGTGACCAGGGACTGAGCAGCACCGACAGGGGATGACCGGCCATTTCCATGGCCTCTTTAACAATGGGAAGGATATATTTTCTGTCCCGGCTGATGGAAAAGGTATTTAATTCCGGATCGACGATGGGATCGGGCACTGCCTGATACTCGTCCAGGGAGTAGTCACAACTGTCCATGTGGATACGGATAAAACGCGCATCTACACCCTCAGGGCCGAACCAGCAGGCTAAGGCCTGACGGCGGGTTTCGGGAGAGCATTTGGACAGCAGGTAGCAGGCGGACTCGGTCAGAGCACAACCGTAGCCCTCGAACTCCTGGTAGACGTAAGAGGGATATAGGCCAACGACATACTGTTCTTTTTGCTGAGGAATCGCAGCTTCGTCCACAACGGGTATCGTGGTCGAGTTGATATCGGTTTGCCCGTTGGTTTTGTCATAACGTACCGTAGTCAGGTTAGCGATCATAATCCTACTTCCTTTCTCAGACAAAAGCACATAAAAAATTAAGCGTTTATGAGGAAATTGTACTAAACCAGACATGCAGCGGTCAAGCTTTTTGGTAACACTTATTGCTAAAAATTTATTGAATTGTTGCAGGGAACCCACCAGAGATGTCCGCTTTGTGAAAAAAGGATGGCACATCACATGCCATCCGCAAAAGCTTCTGAAAAAGATCCTATATCCTATTCCCCGCACAGCGCTTCTTCCGCAGCCGTCAGTCTATCCTCAAATTGTTCGTAAAAATCCCTTTCCCGTTCCCAAGGGCGATAGAAAAAGACATTTAAAACATAAAGATTGACCTGTTTCGCTCGCTCCATATCCGGTTTCGCCATGAGCTGATCCTGTAAACTGCGCACAAAATCATGCCATTCCTGTATAAAATGTTCATAGCGGCCAAATTCCGGCAGATCGACCCATTTCTTCACTTTGATCTTAGAACGGCCTTCCTTCCGGCACTCCTGCGTCTGCAAAAAATAGCGAAAGGAACCGTCTTCATAAAACCGGCCCAAAGGGAACAGCCGACAGATGCCGGGCCGGTATGGATGGACGCTGCATCGCCCCTTTTCGTTCAGGAAAGTACAGCAGTCCCTCTTTCCCTCCATTTTCAGATTCGGCAAAATCACGCCATCCACGACATGCAGTTCCAGATGCGTTTCTAAAAGCTGTTCAAAAGACAATCCAACTCCCGCCGACAGGCGATATACATCCGATGGATCCAGCAAAATGGACTCCCCCATCCCGCAGCAGCAGTCACAGCAGCCCGCACAGTCATGGCAGTCCGCCTTCACCAACTCGTTTGCGCCATACAATTTTCCGTCCGATATTTCTTCCAGTTTTACATTTCTGAGCATTTGGCCGGGATCAATCCCCTCTCTTTTTTTAAACACAAAAAACTTTCCCTAAATCTCTTTTTCCCTGTATCGCTATCCTACCACGGTTACAGCGGAAAAGCAATTCAAAAGGTCGCCGGAGTATCAACTTTTTATAAAATCGACATAGGCTTATATATTGCAGAATGGGCAGAGTATTTGCCACAATAAATGGGAAAGAGAACTTCCAACCTGTCAAAGATCCTAGCAAATAGCAAACCACCAATATAGGCAACCAAAACCACCGGCACGCGATTGGTGGTTGTAATTTACTATCAAGAAAAAAGATTCCTTGGCAGGTGTGGCGTTCCCCTGCATCCCTTTTAGCTCATAAGACGTGTGGTTGCCACGAAATTGACCACCTCAAAGAATCCCTCTTTATTTAAAGTGTATCAAAAATATTCCCAACTGTAAAAAAATTTTTGTCCTCAGATATCGTTTTCAGCGTTTTTCCTCAAGTTTCATAAATGTAATTATCGAATTTTTGAACTTTTCCGGATCTTTTGATGTACACAAACGCAAAATTGTTTGAAACCGTTTCCCGTTATCAATGCTTTCCTTTAAAATAACCGCTATATCTGGCTTATTGCCGCGAAAGATATAATCAGATTCGGATATTCCTGACAGGACGTCGTGCATTCTGCGTTTTGCTGGTCAAACCGCGCCCTTATCTCTGTGGAACGTTCTTTCGGTTTACCGGTTCCCCGGGAAAACGGCTGAAACGTACTCTAAAACGCAGTACGTCCACATGTAGAACAGTATCACAAAAAACTGTGGAGTTAATGGGGCACTCTGATCTCAAAATGATAATGGAAGTATATACCCGTCTGGATGGGCAAAAAGAAGCGGTAAGAGATAAAATAAATAACGTCATTGCGTTATTGTGTGCTATAATTCTGCTATAATGTCCCGGGGAAAACACCCCAAATACTATAACAAAAACAGTTCAAAAAGTACCATCCGAAACAATAAAAAACCCGGAGAATCCGCGTAAATACAGGATTTTCCGGGGATGAAGCACGGGGGATTCGAACCCCCGACAACCTGATTAAAAGTCAGGTGCTCTACCGACTGAGCTAGTGCTCCATAG
>CANQTI010000108.1 GCA_947626725.1 uncultured Eisenbergiella sp. | reverse complement strand
CATATTCCCGGCCGGCGTTGCGCAGCGCCACGCCCGGATGATAAAAGCCGTGCAGACGGCGGTGGTCCCCGCCGGGCCTGCCGTGCCAGTCATACAGAAAATAATCGTGGAGCAGCGCACCCCGCACCAGGTCCCGCTCCGCACAGCGGACGCCCAGCCTGTTCAGCCGCTTTTCGATCAGCAGGCTGCACTCCGCCACGCTCAGGCAGTGGCTTCTGACGGAGACCGCGCCGTGCTGGATAAAGGAATCGGACCGTCTGAAATTGCGGGATTCCAGAATATCCTTCGCATGACGCTCGATCTCGGCCCGCAGCATCTCCCTGCGCGCCCGGCGCCGTTCCAGTTTTTGTCTGATCCGCCCCTGCCTGTTCACCCGTGTCTCCTTTGCCCTTTTTCGCGCACGCCGCAGATCCGTTCCTGCCCGCGCCGCCGTGCGTTTCGCCGCATTATCCCATTATTTTTAATCATAGCACACTTTTTCTCCGAATACCATTCTATTCCTTAAAATTGAGAGGCAGATTTTCGGCAAATACTTCGCCGGTTGGCATTGATACGTAAAAAACCCGCTGGCCGCACCGTGAACAGCGGTCGATTTTCACGATCCGCTCTGTACATTTTTTAATATTTCTCAAACAAAGCGCAAAACAAACGCAAACATTCAGGATCTATCATAATGCCAACAAGTGAACAATCGCTTGAAATCCAAATTCGGAGGTTATCTGCTATGAAGAAGAAAAACTTTGTGACTCTTATCATGAGCGTGGTCGGAGGCATCCTCTTTGCCCTCGGTATGTGCATGGCTCTGCTCCCGGAATGGGGCGCTATGACGCAGGGCATCGTGATCGGCGCAGTCGGCGTGGCGATCCTGCTGGCGATGGTGCCGGTCCGCAGGAAGATGGACGGCAAGCCTATGATCGTCCTGACCGGCAAAACCATCGGCGCAGCGGTTCTGGGCGTTCTCGGCGCGATCGTTCTGGGCATCGGGATGTGCATGGTCATGATATTGGGATATGCTGGTTCCCGGCATTATCGTGGGCATTGTTGGGATCGTCCTGCTGCTCTGCCTGATCCCTGTGATCGGCGGGCTGAAGTAATTAAAAAAAGATCTTGCGCCGCACGGGCCGAATCTGTGCGGCACAGATTTTTCGGAAAATCTTTTTCATAAAATCAAAATGCAAACAAAACTTTAACATTTGGGTATTATAATACGATTTGTAAGAAATTCATTTGCCCGCAGGGACGAGCTTCACAGGCTGGCGACAGGATCGAAGATTCCGGCGCGGATCCACGGAGGTGTACGTTATGTTTCAGATATTGGTGGTGGAGGATGACAAGGACCTAAACCGTTCCGTCTGCTCCTTCCTGAACGGAAACGGTTACAAGGCTGTAGGATGTCCCGGCGCAAAGGAAGCCTACGACGCCATGTACGAAAGCACCTTCGACCTGATCGTCTCCGATATTATGATGCCCGGCATCGACGGCTATGAGTTTGCGAAAACGGTGCGCTCTCTCGATGAGGATATCCCGATCCTCTTCATGACGGCGCGGAATGATTTCGCGTCCAAGCAAAAGGGCTACCGGATCGGGATCGACGATTACATGGTCAAGCCCATCGACCTGGATGAGCTTTTCCTGCGGATTGGGGCGCTGCTGCGGCGGGCGAAGATCGCCGCCTCCCACAGGCTGGAGATCGGAAAGCTGCGGCTCGACATGGACGAGCGCACGGCGGTCTATGACGGGGAGGAGATCCCCATGACGGCGCGGGAGTTTAATATCCTCTATAAGCTCCTGTCCTATCCCGGCAAGACCTTTACCCGCACCCAGCTCATGGACGAGTTCTGGGACGCGGAAACGAATACTTCGCCGAGGGCCGTGGATGTCTACATGACCAAGCTGCGCGGGAAATTTGAAAAATGTACAGAATTTGAGCTGAAGACCATCCACGGTCTGGGCTATAAGGCGGTGATCCTGTGAAAGCGGATTCAAGGTTTAAACGGTTCCTGTTCTCTCTGAGAAGCTATACCGCTTTTTTTCTGCTGATGTCGTTCGTGATCACCTGCTGTATGCTGCTGTTCCTGAACATGCTGGCGGGTTCCATGGAGATCACCTATACCGAGCGCGGGGTCCGTCTGGCCGCTGTCTCGACGTTTATCAACGTGATCTTTTTAAGCCTGCTGTGTACCGTGATCGACGGCGTACGGAGGAAATTCATGGTGGAACGCCCTGTCCGGCGGATCGTACGGGGAGCGGAAAAGCTCATGCAGGGCGACTTTTCCGCACGGATCGAGCCCTATCACGGGATAGACGAACGGGCGGGCTTCGATACGATCATCGACTATTTCAACCGCATGGCAGAGGAGCTTTCAGGCGTGGAAACCCTGCGGACGGATTTCATCGCCAATGTGTCCCACGAGCTGAAAACGCCTCTGAGCGTGATCCAGAACTACGGGTCTTTGCTCCAGAGCCCGGAACTGACCGACGAACAGCGGACGGAATACGCCAGAATCATCACCGGGCAGTCCCGCCGCCTCGCCGACCTGATCACCAATATCCTGAAGCTGAACCGGCTGGAAAATCAGCAGATCTATCCCGCCGCAAAACGGTACGATCTCGGGGAACAGCTTGCCGAATGCCTGCTGAGCTTTGAAAGCACCTGGGAGAAAAAGAACATCGACATCAAAACGGATCTTGAAGAAGAAGTATTCGTGGAGTCGGACGCTGAGCTTTTGGCCCTCGTCTGGAACAATCTTTTTTCCAACGCCCTGAAATTTACAGAAAGCGGCGGCACGGTGTCCGTGGCGCTGAAAACCGAGGGGGCTTTTGCGACAGTCGAGGTGACGGACACTGGCTGCGGCATCTCAAAGGAAACCGGCAGGCATATTTTTGAAAAGTTCTACCAGGGCGACACCTCCCACGCTGCGCAGGGCAACGGTCTGGGGCTGGCGCTGGTGAAACGGGTGGCAGACATCGTAGGCGGCGATATTTCCGTGGAAAGCGAAGTGGGAAAAGGAAGCACCTTTACCGTAAGGATCAGGAGGGCGGCAGATGGAGCAATTCAAAAGAATCCTTAAAAAGCTGTTCTGCCTGCCCCCGCTCCCGACGGTTTTGGCAGCGCTCTTCGGCTATGGGTTTGTGATTGCCGTGTTTGCGTTCGATATACAAAACCCAATCCTGCAATACGCCTCCTATCTGGCTTCCGTCTACGCGCTGATCGTCACCTGTACGGGGCTTGTCTATATCAATACAGCCATAGCCAGCGTCAGAAGGTTCATTTCCGAACATCCCCTGATGAAAAAGTTCCGTTCCACCAGGGTGGGCGAAAAATACATGACAGATGTGCGTTTCCGCACAGGGGTCTCGCTGTATCAGGGCTTTTTCGTAAATCTTTTGTACATCGTCATGAAGCTGGTATCTGGCATCGTCTACCGCTCCGCATGGTTCATCGCGCTGGCGGTCTACTACATCCTGCTGGCCGTGATGCGCTTTTTGCTGGTACAGCGGCTGAACGTGCAGGACGAAGCGGCGGAACTTAAACGTTACCGGCTGTGCGGGGTCATGCTTTTGTTCATGAATCAGGCGCTTACCGGGATCGTTGTCTTTATGGTGCATCAGAACCGGGGCTTCGACTATCCCGGACTGCTGATCTACGGAATGGCCGCCTATTCCTTTTACGCCGTCACCGTCGCCGTCGTCAATATTGTAAAGACCCGGCGGCAGAAAAGCCCGATCCTGTCGGCGGCAAAAGCCATCAGCCTTGTGGCGGCAATGGTGTCCATCCTTTCGCTGGAGACCGCCATGCTGGCGCGGTTCGGCGGGGACGATGATCCGATATTCCGCAGGACCATGACCGGCGCGACAGGAGGCGGCATCTGCACCATCGTGATCGGTATGGCACTCTATATGATCTGGCGGGCAAATAAAAATCTGAAAACGCTCCGGGGCCGCAATCCGCAGGCATGATCTGAGCTGCGATCCTCAGGTATGATCTGATCCGCAATCCTCAAGTATGATCTGATCCGCAATTCTCAGGCATGACCTAAACCGCAATCCGCAGGCATGACCTAAACCGCAATCCGCAGGCATGATCGGAACGTTTCGCAGACAGCCGCCTGCCGCAATATCCCCGGAATTCCGAAAGGAGAAAAGACATGGAAGAAAAGAAGGAAACCTTCACCTATACCTATTCCGCAAAAGAGCAGGAAGAGATCAAAAAGATCCGCGGCAAATACGCGCCCCCGGCAAAGGAGGAAACCCCGATGGAGCAGCTTCGCCGCCTGGACGGAAGCGCCACAAAGGGGGCGGCCGTCGTCTCGCTGCTCGTCGGGACCGTAAGCGTCCTGATCCTGGGCGTGGGGATGTGCTGCACGATGCTTCCCGGCTGGGAGCAGTATTTCATCCCGGGCGTTGTGATCGGGATCGTCGGCATCCTCGGCGCGATCGCGGCTTATCCGATCTATACGCGCATGGTCAGACATAAAAGAGCAAAGCTGGCGCCGGAGATCCTGCGGCTGGCGGACGAGCTGATGAAATAAAGGACAGCAGGCCGGAAGCCGGGGCGGATGAATATACCGGCGGCAAGAGCGGCCGAAATTTTTTCTTTTGCCGCAGAGCCTGATCCCCTGATCACATCTCACATAAGGACAAGTAAAACTGACAAAAAGCGATTTTCTTTTTTCGCGGGTGCGCTATAATGAAGGTGAAAACGCCGGATTTTTCAGGTACGCAAAAACCGCAAATGCATCGGCGCTTTTTCAGGTTCATGACCGCCGCTGATCAGGCGGCACGGTCTTTTTTCGGAGGGACATCATGGGGATCAGGATTTATGAAAAGGAACAGATCTTTCAGATCGACACGCCCAACACCACTTATCTGATGGGCGTCGCCCGGGGGAAATACCTGGGCCACATGTATTACGGGCCCCGGATCGGGGATGCGAACGGGAGCTATCTGCTGCGCACGGCCGCCGGGCCCGCGGCGGATCACGCCTTTCAAAAGGACAAGCTGGGCTTCATGGAGGGCTTCGCCTTCGAATACCCGGCCTGGGGCGTGGGGGACTATCGGGATCCGGCACTGCGGGTGCGGGACGCGGGCGGACATCAGGTCTGCGAACCGGTCTATGAGGGATATACGCTGTTAAACGGCAAACCGGCCCTTTCAGGTATGCCTGCCACCTTCGCGGGCAGCACGCCGGAGAGCGCCGCCCAGACCCTGGTGATCACCCTGCGGGATCCGCTGCTGGGCCTGAGGCTGCTGCTGCGCTACAGCGTTTTCGGGGATTCCGACGCCGTCATCCGCAGCGTGACAACCGTCAATGAGGGCAGTGAGCCGCTGTACCTGGAGAAGATCCTGAGCGCCAGCATCGACATGGACAACGATCACTTCCAGCTCATTTCCCTGCACGGCTGCTGGGGCCGGGAGCGCCGTATCGAATCCCGCCCCGTGACCCACGGCAAGCACATCGTTTCCTCCCTGCGCGGCGAAACCAGTCACCAGATGCAGCCCTTTATGGCGCTCGCCTCCAACGGCACCAGCCAGAAGGACGGCGACGTCTATGCCATGCATTTCGTCTATTCCGGCAATTTCATCGCGGAAGCGGAAATGGATTTCCAGGACAGCGTGCGCTTAAGTCTGGGGATCCATCCCGACAGCTTTGAATGGGTGCTGGCCCCCGGCGAACAGTTTGAGACGCCGGAGGCGGTCCTGGTCTACTCCGCCCACGGGCTCGGGGAAATGACGCGCACCTTCCATTCCCTGTACAGGAACCATCTGATGCGCGGAAAATACGTCCACCGCAAGCGCCCGATCCTCGTCAACAACTGGGAGGCCACCTATTTTGATTTCGACGACGATAAGCTGATGGCCATCGCCAGAGAAGCCAAACGGCTGGGTATCGAGATGCTGGTCATGGACGACGGCTGGTTCGGAAAACGCAATAACGACGAGTGCGCGCTGGGTGACTGGCAGGTCAACGAGGAAAAGCTCCGGGGCGGGCTGAAATCCCTGGTGGACCGGGTCAATGCGGAAGGGCTGAAGTTCGGCATCTGGTTCGAACCGGAAATGGTCTCTCCCGATTCCGACCTTTACCGCGCACACCCCGACTGGGCCGTTCAGGTGCCCGGCCGACCGATCAGCATGGCGCGCTTTCAGTATGTGCTGGATCTGACCCGGAAGGACGTGGAGGAATACGTCTATGAACAGGCGGCGACCGTTCTGCGCAGCGCCAACATCGAATATGTGAAATGGGACATGAACCGCCCGCTGGCGGATCTGGGCAGCTTCGGGCTGGACGCCGGGCATATGGGAGAGTTCTCGCACCGCTATGTGCTGGCGCTCTACCGGCTGCAGGATCGCTTGATCCGGGAATTCCCCGATCTCCTGCTGGAAAACTGCTCCGGCGGCGGCGGACGCTTCGATCCCGGTATGCTCTACTACAGCCCCCATATCTGGACTTCCGACGACATGGATCCGGTGGAACGGCTTCTCATTCAGGAGGGTACGGCCCTGCTCTATCCGCTTTCCGCCATGGG
>CANQTI010000107.1 GCA_947626725.1 uncultured Eisenbergiella sp. | reverse complement strand
CGCCCTGCAGTCGACGGCGGATGAAAATTTCAAAGCAGCGCAGGAAACGGCAGATAAGAATTTCCATGCAGCGCAGACGGCGGCCGACAATCGTTTCAATGTCATGCAGTCCGCCGCGGAGAAGAACCTCCGCGATCTGCAGACTGACGCGGAAGAAAAGTTTGGCGCCCTGCAGTCGACGGCGGATGAAAATTTCAAAGCAGCGCAGGAAACGGCGGATAAGAATTTCAACGCAGCGCAGACGGCGGCCGACAATCGTTTCAATGTCATGCAGTCCGCCGCGGAGAAGAACCTCCGCGATCTGCAGACTGACGCGGAAGAAAAGTTTGGCGCCCTGCAGTCGACGGCGGATGAAAATTTCAAAGCAGCGCAGGAAACGGCGGATAAGAATTTCAACGCAGCGCAGACGGCGGCCGACAATCGTTTCAATGTCATGCAGTCCGCCGCGGAGAAGAACCTCCGCGATCTGCAGACCGCCGTAGAGAAAAGCTTCGGCGAGCTGCAGACCGCTTCAAATGAGAATTTCAATAGCCTGCAGGAAACCGCAAATCAGAATTATGAGGCGCTGAACCGGTCTGTAGGGGAAATGTCAGCAGCGCTGGACGAAAATATGGCGGCACTGGGGCAGACGGTGGCACAGAATGTCAACGGCCTTTCCGAACAGTCTGGGAGCGGCCTGAGAGAATTGAAAGACAGCCTCCTGCAGCTCCAGGAAATGATAGGACAGCGTTTTGATCAGGTTTTTACATCTGTGAGTAATGGGAAAAAGATGTTGGCGTCCGCATTGCTCACAAAAGGAGTTGCCGGAACGGAATTTTCTTCTTTTTCGGAAATGAAGGACGCCATTTTGGACATTCCGCAGAAGATTGTGATTGGGCAGGCAGAACTTCCGGGGACCGCGACTTATCAGTTCCACTATCATGTCAATGAAGCGGGAGAAAATCCGCATGCGGAGCAGCAAAGCATTCCGGGGGGATGCTATACGGTGCCGCTGCTGCATGTTCATTCGGAGGAAGCCGGATGCTATGGCGTGGAGGAATATCATGAGCACACGGAGGACTGCCCTGGTCATATGAGCCGGCCGGAGTCGGCTTCGGCCGATGAAGATGTCTGGATATGGGTGTATGACTGTGAGGACATGCCTGTCAATGCGTCACGGTCGGTGCCAGTCTGTGATCTGGGGGATGATTATGTGGAGGGATACGGTGTTTCCTGTTCCCTGACGGATGGGCAGCTGATCGGAGCAACGTATATTTATGACGGTTCCCTGAGCGCGCCGGCGGAAACGCCGCTGCCGGAACGGGAAACGGATGAGACGATGCCGGATTTGGCGGAGGATGTGCTTGGAGCGGAAGAGGGATAAGCGGCGCAGGTCAGTTCTCGGAAGGGCGCAGGGTATTGCGCTGTTCTAAAGCGCCTGCCTTTTCGCATATAGTGTATCAGCAGAAGTGTTGACACTGGCGATGGAGGCAAAAGGGAGCTTTTATGGAAAATCAGCAGACGGAAAACAAGTATACCCGGAATCTGTACCACGATATGAAGGAACGGACAGGCGGTGAAATCTACATAGGTGTGGTGGGTCCGGTCCGGACCGGAAAATCCACTTTTATCAAACGCTTTATGGACACGGCGGTGCTGCCGTATATGCCGGATGATGCGGGGCGGGACAGGGCCAAGGATGAGCTGCCCCAGAGCGCCGGCGGAAAAACGGTCACCACGACGGAACCCAAGTTCATTCCGCAGGAAGCGGCGGCGATTCGTCTGGGCGGCGATGTGAGCGTTAAGGTCCGTCTGGTGGACTGCGTTGGCTTCATGGTGGATGGGGCCGCAGGCCATATGGAGGAAGGGGCAGAACGGCTGGTGAAGACCCCCTGGTACGATACGGAGATTCCGTTTACGCAGGCGGCTGAAGTGGGTACCCGCAAAGTGATTGCGGATCATTCCACCATTGGAATTGTGGTGACGTCGGACGGGAGTTTCGGAGATTTGCCCAGGGAGAGCTATCGGCCTGCAGAGGAAAAAGCCATTCAGGAACTGAAAAAGCTGCGCAAGCCATTCCTTGTGCTGGTCAATTCCTCAAAGCCCTATGGACAGGACGCGGAGCAGACGGCGGAGGAGCTTCGGAAAAAATATCAGGTCAGCGCCATGCCGATCAACTGCGCCCAGCTCAAGGAAGCGGATATTCGTCATATCATGGAACAGGTTCTCTATGAGTTTCCGGTCACAATGGTGGAATTCTATATGCCGAAGTGGGTGGAAATGCTGCCTGCAAACCATAAAGTGAAGGCGGATCTGATCTCCGGGATCCGGCAGCTGATGAGCAGGATCAATACTGTGCGGGATGTGACAGAACATCCGATCAGTCTGCAGGGCGAATATATCCGCCGCTGTATGGTCGAGACCATTAATATGGCGGATGGCTGCGTCCGGGTGGTGCTGGATATGGACGAAAAATATTATTATGAAATGCTGAGCGAAATGACGGGAGAGTCCATTGCCAGCGAGTATGATCTGATGGATATGATCCGGGAAATGGCCTCCATGAAGCGGGAGTATACCCGTGTGCTGGCCGCCGTGCAGTCCGTGAAGTCCAAAGGCTACGGCGTGGTTTTGCCCCAGCGGGATGAGATTCGTCTGGAAAAGCCGGAGGTGATCCGGCATGGGAATAAATACGGCGTGAAGATCAAAGCGGAAAGCCCGTCTCTGCATTTCATCCGGGCCAATGTGGTGACGGAGATCGCGCCCATTGTGGGGACGGAACAGCAGGCGAAGGATCTGATCGGTTATATTGATGAAAACGGTCGGAATGACGGTATATGGGAGACGAATATTTTCGGAAAAACCGTGGAGCAGCTCGTGAATGACGGGATCCGGACCAAGATTTCCATGTTGGGAGAAGAAAGCCAGGTGAAGCTGCAGGATACCATGCAAAAAATTGTGAATGATTCTACCGGCGGAATGGTGTGCATCATCATCTGACAGATGGCCGGCGTGCGGCGTTTTCCCGGAAATTGCGCGGCGGCTTCTTATGGAAGAAGCATATCGGCTGTGAACCGGTGTGCGGCGCTGCGGTAAAATGCGGCGGGCAAGATATGACAGTTTTCAGGGCAAAACAACCTGTTGCAAAGAATATTTATCTATGTAATAATGAAGGAGCTGGACATGGAATGTGCAGCTCCGCTGCCGTGTCCGGCAGCGGAAAAGAAGAGATATGCGAAAAGAAAAAGGATGGTAGTCATGAATTTACTGAAGAAACTGTTTGCTCCTATCGACATGACGGAAGGAACGCCCTGGAAGCAGATCACGCTGTTTGCGATTCCCATGCTGATCGGCAATATTGCGCAGCAGCTGTATAATACGGTGGATTCCATCGTGGTAGGACGGTATGTGGGGGATAATGCGCTGGCGGCGGTCGGCAGTGCGGGTCCGGTTCTGAACCTGCTGCTGGTATTGTTCATCGGCATTTCCGCGGGAGCCAGCATTATGGTGGCGCAGTATTTCGGGGCCAAACAGCGGGAAGAACTGGCGAGCTCTATTGGCACCTGTATTACGCTGACGGCAGCTTCCTGTGTGTTTATCATGATCGTAGGCCCTATCGTCACCAGGCCGCTTCTGCGGCTTTTGAACACGCCGGACAGCATTATGGATTGGTGTGCTTCCTATCTGATTATTTTGTTCGTCGGCGTGGTGGGCATGGCTTATTACAATATCCTGAGCGGTATTCTGCGCGGGCTGGGCGATTCGGTGTCGGCGCTGATCTATTTGCTGATCGCCACGGTGCTCAACATTTTTCTGGATATTCTGTTTGTGGCCTCCTTTGAAATGGGAGTGGCGGGCGTTGCCCTGGCGACGGCCATCGCGCAGGCGGTCTCATCCCTGTTCTGCATGCGCCGGCTGCTGCATATGAAGGACGTATTTGAGATGCATAAAAGGGATCTGGTCCCCACCGTCAAGCATTCTAAATATGTGGTCCGACTGGGCCTTCCTTCCGGCATCACGCAGGCCATTTTCTCCATGGCGATGATCGTGGTTCAATCGCTGACCAACAGCTTCGGCGAGATGTTCATAGCGGCCAACGTTATCGTCATGCGTGTGGACGGGTTCGCCATGATGCCCAATTTTTCCTTCGGAACGGCGATGACCACTTATGCGGGGCAGAATGTCGGCGCCCGGAAATTTGATCGCGTCCAGAGCGGCGCAAAGCAGGGGACCTGGATCGCGGCGGCAGTTTCCGCGGTGATTACGGGGCTGATCCTGATCTTCGGAAAGTACCTGATGAGCATTTTCACCACGACGCCGGAACTGGTGGATCTGAGCATGAATCTGATGCGTGTCCTGGCCTTCGGCTATATCGCCATGGCCGTGACCCAGAGTCTGTCGGGTGTGATGCGGGGAGCGGGAGATACGGTGACGCCCATGTGGATCTCCCTGATCACTACGGTGGGAATTCGCGTGCCGGTGGCCTACGGTATTTCCTGGCTGACCAGGACGCCGGCGCTGCCGAACGGCACTTTTTATTGTATTTCGGTATCTCTGCTGATATCCTGGCTGCTGGGTGCGGCCATCACGGCATTCTTCTATAAAAGAGGGAAGTGGAGAGAAAAGTCTCTCTAAAAAAGGGAAAAAGAAAGGGAATTGCAGTCCGGATATGCGGGCTTTGCAATTCCCTTTTTTATGCGGCGAAACAGGAGCGTTATCCCTCCCGAAGCGGGTTGTAACGGGATCTTCCGATGTAGGCGGTACTCACCGGAACCCCATCCTGGTATGTGGTCAGATAGGTTTTCGCGGAAAGCGTCCCGGTCTGTTCTGCCCAGAGCTGATAGGTTTTTCCGGCCATCGATGCGTTCAGGACGTAGACACTGACCGTGAGCTGCCTGTTCACGATCTCTGTGCAGATGGCGATTGGGGTGTCATAGGTGTTGCGGATCTTCAGGTCCTTATATCCCTGAGCGATAGCGGCATCCATACCCAGCGCCGCGTACGGCACCGGCATGCTGTGAGGCCAGCGTTCCGTGACGGTGAGTCCGGCATTCATCGCCGCGTGATAAAGGTCAGAGGATACCTGACAGACACCGCCGCCCATGCCCAGCGTGTGTACGCCGTTTAAGTAAACCCCTGCCATTTTGTAGCCGTTCGCTTTTGTGCGGGGGAGAAAGGCATCGCTGGCGGAAAGTGTTTCTCCGGGCATCAGTACCTTGTTGTCGATGCGGGAAGCGGCCACCGCCACGTTGGTGCAGCGGTTATCGTCGCTGTCAGCAAAGCTGGAAGTGGAGGTGCCGGCCAAAATATAGTCCGGGCTGAAACGAAGCACGGAATCGGCGGACGCGGTGAGAAAATCGGACGTCAATTCCAGTGTGATGTCTGTGCAGATGCCGCCCAGCACCATGTTTTCCATCGTGTCGGCCAGCCACTGCCCCATGGAAGCCCTGGCCTCCAGATGGGAACGGTCGTCCAGGCAGATATAGGTGGTGCCGCTGGAGTAGAGCGTTGTTTTTGGCGTGATCTGCTGCGTGGCCGGGGCAAGCTGCGCATTGATCGCGGCGAAGAACGCGTTGAATGCGGAGATGTCCAAAAATGTGCAGGCGATTTTTCCGTTTACGTTGGTGAGACGCACCGGAACATTGGCGAAGGCGTTCATCCCGGTGATCCATGACGCGCCCTGATAGGTGATCGTGACTTTACGAGTCAGAAAGGCAGGGTTGATATAATGGGAATCCCCAAAAACGGTGTCCACACTGGCTGCGGGCAGCGGCTGGGGAGCCCAGGAATTCTGTGAGAAATAATAGCCCTGTGAGTCGGCCGCCTGTTCCTGAGAACGGGAAATGCTTTTTGGGTATGCAAGCGTCTGGGCACTTGTCTGAAGCGGCGCGGCGAGAGATGTCAGCAGTATCGAAGATGCCAGAAGGCATGCCTTCCATTTTATCATTTGTTTTTTTCCTCCTTAATCGTCCGGGATTTTGACGAAATAAAAACGTCTGTATAGGATGGTACAGCAATCTTTTGCTATTCTATCATATACAGACGAAAAATCCAATCATTTGGTTTGAATTTTTTTCATTGCGGTGGAGAGCATCAGTTTCAGGCGGTTTAACTGATTGACTTCGCTGGCCCCGGGGTCGTAGTCAATGGCCACGATGTTGGAGGCAGGATAGCGCCGGCGCAATTCTTTGATGACCCCTTTTCCCACCACGTGGTTGGGCAGACAGCCGAAGGGTTGGGTACATACGATGTTATCGACGCCGGAATGAATGAGTTCCACCATTTCGCCGGTCAAAAACCAGCCCTCCCCCGTCTGATTGCCGATGGAGACGATGGGCTCGGCGTAGGAAACCAGGTCCCGGATATGGATGGGGACAGAAAAATGTGCGCTTTTTGCAAAGGCCCCGGCCGCTGCGCCGCGGACATGCTCGATGGCGAAGATCCCCAGGTTTGCCAGGCGGGCGGTCTTTTTGCTGGTGCCAAGATGATCGGCCTTGTAGATCTGGTTATAGAAGCAATAAAGCATGAAATCCATCAGATCCGGCACGACAGCTTCAGCGCCCTCCGCTTCCAGAAGCTCCACCAGGTGATTGTTGGCGGCGGGAGCGAATTTTACCAGGATCTCCCCTACGATGCCGACCCGGGGTTTTTTCTGCTCTGTAAT
>CANQTI010000106.1 GCA_947626725.1 uncultured Eisenbergiella sp. | reverse complement strand
CGCCGGACAATCCAGTAAAATGTAGTCGAATTGATCCTTCAGCTGTTCCATCAGCTTGCGCATCTGGCTTTCGTTGACGGCCGTCTTATCCCGGGTCTGTGCCGAAGGAAGCAGATACAGTCCGGGATAACGCTTGTCCCGGATCAGCGCCTGTTTCACGCGGCAGCTCCCTTCCACCACATCCACCAGATTGTAGACGATCCGGTTTTCGAGGCCCATGACCACATCCAGGTTGCGCAGTCCGATGTCCGTATCGATGAGCGCCACCTTTTTGCCTGCGGCAGCAAGCCCGGTACCAACGTTCGCGGTGGTGGTGGTTTTTCCAACACCGCCTTTTCCTGAGGTAACGACAATTACTTCACTCATGTAAAAAACCTCCGGTCATGAATTATTCGTCCCCCAAACGCCTGCCCTTATAACGGCAGTTCATTCAGTAATTCATTGGTAATGGCCTGCATTTGTATCTGATTATCCTTCACCCATGCGATCTGCGCCTGTCCTTTTTTGGCTTTGAAAGGCCAGTGTGTTTTCTCCTTTGACTTGTATTTGAAATCTCCGATCTTTAATTTCTGCGGAGCCATTTCAAGCGCTGCGATAAAATGTCCATTCACGCCGCTGCCGCCGGCGTAAGCGCTGCCGTACAGAGCGCCCAGCACGATGATATCCTTCGTGGAGATCACACTGCAGCCGGCCTCCACATTGCCGATGATGACGATGCTGCCCTCCGTTTCCAGAATTTGTCCGCCGGTGAGGTTTCCCCGGTAGAACTTTCCGTCTCCGCCCTCTGCCTTGGGAAAATACCGTTCAAAGGCCTCAAACGACTGCTTCAGCTGAGACTCCTTCTCCCTGTCCTTTCCCACCACGCAGACCACATGCAGGCTGCTGCTGCTGGTGATGGCATCCACCAGACGGTTCTCCTCCGCGCCGGAAAGCTGCCGCCCCTCAAAGGAAACCGCCACCTTCATGTCCCCGAAAAACCGGGAGGACTCCCGAAACTTATCCCGCACATCGCAGATAAGCGTCTCGAACGCCAGCGTCTCATCCAGATAAACGGCAATACCGTCCCGGTAACTTTTTATGATGACTGAATTTTTCATTGAACCTCCGTCCTCAGTCCCCGCCCCCGTTGACTTCCTCTACGGTCAGCGCGGTCTGCGATTCTGTCAGTGAACCATCTTCATCCAGATCGTAATAGTAAGTGAGCACCTGTTTGGATATCTGTGCTGCATAATCAGAGGAATACCCGTTGGCAATCCGGATCGCCAACGATATCTCCGGCTCTTCATAGGGCGCATATCCCACGAACAGGCCATGATTGGGACGGCGGGCATTTTCCTCCGCCGTACCGGTTTTTCCGGCCACGTGAATGGGGAAGGTGTCATAATACCGCTTGGCCTGCACCACGCCTCGCATGCCTGTATGAATCGCATCCCAATACGCTTCCGGCAGATCTATCGTGTTGCGGACCTGTGCTCCATAGGCTTTGAGCAGATGGCCCGCATAATCGGTCACCTGATCCAGAAGCGTCAGTTTAAAACAGGTTCCGCTATTGGCCACGGCAGTGACATAGCGTGCCAGTCCGACCGTGGTGAAGTTGTTGCTGCCCTGGCCGATGGCGGAAGCGACCGACAGATCGGAGGAAAGCTGCGGAGAAGATTCCTCGATCTCCACGCCGGATTTTTCCGTCAGGCCGTAAAGGTCCGCATAATGCGCCAGCTTTTCATCGCCCAGGTCAGAATTGTAAGTATCGCCGTCCATCCCGAGCTGATACCCGACCTCATAAAAGAAAACGTTGCAGGAGTTGGTGATGGCCTGGGAGATCGTCAGATTCCCGTGTCCGGCCCGATGCCAGCACCTGGGCTGATAGTCCGCGAATCGGGTGAAGATTCCCGGACAATTGATCCGGTCAGAGAGCCCCACCACTCCCTCCATCAGGGCCGCCGTCGCGGAAACCATCTTGAAGGTGGATCCCGGCGCCGTGGTCATCTGCGTCGCGTAGTTCCACATCGGTTTCGTCTGATTCTCGTCACTGTTGACCCAGGCGAAATATTCGCTGTCAATGCCGTTCGCGAGACGGTTGTTGTCATAGCTGGGGTAACTCACCAGCGCTTTTACGTCTCCTGTATTCACATCCGTGATCACACAGGAGGCAGAATAGGGATCCAGCGCCAGCTGCGCCGGCGTGATCTCCAGATTATGGATCAGCTCCACCATAAAGGAAAAGGAGGACACTGTGCCGTTTTGAAGGGCGTCGATACGTTTCTGGGAGGGATTGATCAGGTCCTGTTCTATCAGAAGCATGCAGATCTGACGGCCCGAGATCCGCTCCTGTTCCACCAGATACTGATACAGCTTCCGGTCAAAGGTTCGGTTCGTCAGAAGCTTTTCCATGGCATAGTCCATCAGCGTCTCATAGACCTCACCCGAATCCGCATATTTGCCGTTCAGGGAGAGCTGCGTGATATCGATCCAGTTCTTTGAAACCGCGTATTCCAGATATTCCCGTATCCCGATGGAATGTTCCGAGGCCCAGCTCTTATAAACCTTATCCTCCGTGTCCACACCGGAAAGAAGGCCGCCCGCCGAAAGAATGCTGCTCAGAATAAAGCTTTCATAGTCCTGCATTTCTTTGGACAATTCGCCGTAGGGCGTAGTCTGCTCTCCCAACAGTTCCTCGGAAAGAGCGGAAAAAACCTCCTCCTGCTTTTTCAAAAATGCCTGATAAACCTCCGCTTGAACCGTCCCTTCCGCCGCACTTTCCAGGCGCGAAAGATCGATAACATTGTTGGAGAACAAGGCTTTATATACATCAACGATAGGAATTTTCAAGTCCTTGCTGGAAACATTCGTGGTATCATATTGGTAGACATTGATGATTTTCTCGACGAGAAGACCCGCGACAAACTTCTCGAGGATATCGTAGACGGCCATTTGCAAATCGGCATCTATTGTGAGATAGACATTGCCGCCTGCCTGGGGTTCCACCTGCTCCAGGACTTCCAATTCCCGTCCCAATCTGTCCACGAACAGCTTCTCATAGCCTTTCGTGCCCTGCAGATACTCCTCCATCGTCCTCTCAATTCCGGTCTTGCCGATCACATCGCTGGAGCTGTATGTTTTCTTTCGGGGGAATTTTTCCACACCGTCCAGCCCTTCCTCACTGTTCAGCGCCTCCAGTTCCTCCGGGGAGATGCTGGCAGTATAGCCGATGATCTGCGAAAAGTAGGGTCCGTTTTTGTATTTTCGAATCGTATCGGAAGCGATTTCGATGCCGGGAAGGTGATCGCTGTTCTCTTTCAGCTTCGCCACGGTTTTTTCGGATACCTGGGTGGCGATGGTAACCGGGATATATTTCTGGAAAGAAACCAGCTTCATCGCGTATCGGATCGCCGTGATTTCCAGCAGCTCTTCCTTCGTATAGCCCTCTCCTATGAGGAAATTTTCACGGTTCTCCGGATCCTCCCACACGCCGATTCCAAAGCTGCTCGGCCCTGCCAGATACTCTATGACTTCTTCCGCTGTGGCTATTTTTTCCTTCTCCTTCAGATCCGATATCTTCGTGTGCCCGTAGACATCCGCCAGAAAACGCTGAAGCCTCGTCCCGGAAAGAGAAAAGGCGAAGGCGCCATCCTCATCCAGATAGATGTTAAAGGAAACACTGGGTTGTTCGCCGTTTTCCTTCAGGATGGAAAGCACGGTCTGCAGCGTTGCGTTGATCTGTGCATTTTTGCCGCTGCCGGATTCGTAGACATCCTCGATTGTAACGGAATTGGACAGCTCGTTATAGGCCAGAAGAACACCGTTGCAGTCATAAATATTCCCGCGTGTGCTGGGAATCGTGCGTTCCTTCTGGATCTTCAGTTCAAATTCCCGCTGTCTGTCAGCGCCCTCCACAATCTGCAGCTGGAATACGCGGCGGAGCAGGATCACGGCGGAAACGATGAAGACGGCATACAGCAGAATGATCCGCAGGTTTGTGAAATTGATCTGCAGTTTTTTCAAACGATTCAGCAATTTATTCGGTACTCCCTCTTCCCTTCCGCTCCGTCAGCCTTACGCAAAACAGCAGGAACGGATAAACCGCCAGAGACACGATCAGCGTATAGGTGGCCTCCGGCAAAATAACATGAAGAAAATAATACCCGATATCCAGCCTGGCACGCAGCAGAAACAGGAATATATAACAGACAAAATTCAGGGCCAGATCAGATACCGTGATCAAAAGCAGCGGAAATTTGATTTCTTCCGGAAAGAACATGCCGTTAAACTGGCCGTTCCCATAACCGATCAGCATATATAACAATGCATAAAAGCCCAGCAGATCGCCCTGTACCATTCCGCCGCCATAGACTGCGTACAGATCTGAAAGCAGTCCGCAGACAAACCCTGTGAGGATTCCCGTCTTTTCTCCGCACATGAAGCCCAAAGATGCCGTCAGGATCACAAGAAGATTGGGCATGATATTGCCGAAGGAGAACCATCGCAAAACGCCCGTCTGCAGGAGAAAGAAAAAGAATATCAGCAGGGCGGCCAAGATCCCTTTTTTCATGTAAACTCCTTTCCCCTCACCCCTGCTGTTTCAGTTCCGTTATCACCAGGACTTCTTCCAGATGGGAAAAATCTGCCGCCGGCGTAATGAAGCCGGATCTTGTCAGGTTGTCGGCCGCCGTGCTGACAGAACTGATGTAGCCGATCAGAATACCGGGCAGATATTTGTCGCTGATGTCGCTGGTGACCACTTTATCGCCCGGCGCAACTTTTCCGTCCGGATCAGAAAGCTGACCGAAGCGGATCAGCCCATCCGTCTGAACGGACTGCAGATCTCCGGAAACGATCATGTTTTCAGAAGTGGCCAGGACCGTAGCGCTCACATTGTGATTATCCGAGATAATCGCCTGAACCTTGGCATAATTGGGGCCAACGGATATCACTCTTCCCACCAACCCGCTGCCGGCCATCACATTGCAGTCCACACGAACACCGTCTTTTTCCCCCTTGTCTATCGTAAAGGAATAAAACCAGCTGCCGGATTCGCTGGCGATGATACGCGCTCCGATCTTGTCGTAATCGCTGTATGTCCGATCCAGGCTGAACAGTGTTCTGAGATTGTCAAGCTCATATCTGTCCTGCAAAAGCTGACTGTTTTCCAGGGTCAGCGCATCGATCTGTTCCTGAAGCTCCTGATTCTCCGCCAGAACATCGCGGAGCCGGGTCAGCTCCCTGGAGCGTTCGGACAGATATCCGCCCACTTCGGCGATTCCCTTCTGAAACGGAATGACCGTCTTTGACACGACGGCCCGCAGCGGGCCCTCAAATACGTCGGTCCGAAAGGAAAAGGCCATCAGCGCAACGCACAGAACGGAAAGCGCGATCAGCAGCGTTCTGCCGGAAATCTGTATTTTTTTTCGTTTCCTCCTGATCACAGGACTCATTTACTCATTCCCTCGATCACATAAGCCACGGTCTTATAATGCTCTTCCTTCAATACTCTGGAAAGCCCAAGCACTACGCTCTCCACAGGCCGCTGTGCCTGATTGACTTTCAGGCCGGTCGCGGCGGAAATCTGGTCCGCCAGATGGGAAATCTGGGACGCGCCGCCGGTCAGGAAGATTCCGTGACGATAAATGTCCGCCCCCAGCTCCGGAGGCGTACGCTCCAGGATCACCTTTACGCTGTCAATGATCGTGTCAAAATGCTCCTGCAGGGAGCTGGTGATCAGATCGGTGGGAATTTCGCGTTCCACGGGCAGACCGATGACAATATCTCTTCCATAAACCAGCGCCCCTCTTCCTTCCTTCTCCAGACTGCCTAAGGACTTTTTGATGTTTTCCGCTGTCTTCTGCCCGATCAGAAGGTTGAATTCCTTTCGCACGGCCTGGCGGATCGCCTCGTCAAATTTGAGCCCGCCTGTTTTGATCAGACGGCTCAAAACAATTCCGCCCAGAGAAAGCAGGGATATTTCCGTGGTTTCGTATCCCACGTTTACAACCAGAACGCCCTGGGAGTTTTTCACGTCGATATCCATGCCGAGTCCGTCCGCAATGGCCTTTTCCACCACCATAATTTTGCGGGCCTTTACGTTGGCGTCACGGATCAAATCATAAAACGCTCTTTTTTCGACTTCCGTAATATCAGTGGGAACGGCAATGTAAAAATCCGCAGGCCTGGGATTGCCTTTGGAAATATAGGAAATGAAAAGCCTGATGAGCTGCTCCATGTTGTTGATATCCGCAATGACACCGCAGGTCAGCGGATGGCTGATCTGGATGTTGGACGGCGCCTTTTCAAACATCTCGTAGGCCGAATTCCCATACGCGAAAACATTTTTCTTGTTTTCAATCGCGATCATGTTCTTTTCGATCAGGATCGAGTCATCAGACAGACTGTAAATCTTGATTTCGCTCGTACCCAGATCGATCCCAAATGCGTTCCCCTGCATCTCTTTTCTCCTTCCTTATAAAAACCCTGCTTCCCGAAAACTGTAATACCGCCCATGGCCCAAAATAATATGGTCCAGCAGACTGATCTGCATCAGATCCCCGAGTTCGGCAAGTCTTTTTGTAATTTCCGCATCTTCTCTGCTCGGCGTCTCGTCTCCGCTCGGATGGTTGTGCAGAAGCAGGAAGTGCACCGCATGGTATTTTAACGCATGCAG
>CANQTI010000105.1 GCA_947626725.1 uncultured Eisenbergiella sp. | reverse complement strand
CTCCGCTTCTGAGATTGATATAGGTATTATCCCAGAAATGGAGGAGATTGAAAATCGGCTTGTTTTGTACCGTTTACGAACAAGCAACGAATAAAGTATGGAAGTACTGGTTTATGAAGGAATGAAAAAGGAAAGCACCCGGGCCGAAAGGCGAAAGGGTGCTTTCCCTTTAGGGGGCAAGCGGGACGATAAGCCGGGTTCTGTCATGAATGGTCATCTATCTAGCCCTGCCGTTGCCGACAGGATCCAGCGACCTACCTGAAAGCAGGCCGGGCCGGCCTGTTGCTTTCTGCTTGGTCTTGCTTCGGATGGGGTTTACATATGCCCCGCCTGTTGCCAGACGGGCGGTAGTCTCTTACACGGCCTTTCCACCCTTACCAGTAAGAAGCTGGCGGTACATTTCTGCTGCACTGTCCCTGGAGTCGCCTCCGCCGGACGTTATCCGGCATCCTGCCCTGTGAAGCCCGGACTTTCCTCACCTGTTCTCTCACGGATGGTCATGCCATACCGGAGAAAACAGCCGCGACCATTTATCCTGCTTGCACGCCTATCATACCAGAATCGATGTCCGCGTGCAATGCATTTTTGACGTTTTTTCCATGTGCTGTGGTGTCCTGTCACCCCATGAGAAAGTCTGTGTTTTGTGAAAAATACTTTCTGAAAATAAAGTGAATTTTGGATGTCTGATGTTGACTTTTTTTCCAAACTGGCGCACAATAATATGATGACCGAACGGCGGGAACCTTTTTAGGGTCTGCCGGAATATAATGCAAAACGGGGCCGCGGCAGCGGCAGAATGTGAGGCAGATATGACGAAAATAGATATTGTGTCCGGTTTTTTGGGGGCGGGCAAGACTACGCTGATCCAGAAGCTTTTGAAAGAGGCGTTGGCCGGGAGCCAGGTAGTGCTCATTGAGAATGAATTTGGAGAGATCGGCATCGACGGCGGTTTTCTGAAGGATTCCGGCATTGAGATTAAGGAAATGAATTCCGGCTGTATCTGCTGTTCCCTGGTAGGCGATTTCGGCACTTCCTTAAAAGAGGTGCTTTCCACTTATCATCCGGAGCGCATTCTGATTGAGCCTTCTGGCGTGGGGAAGCTGTCGGATGTGATGAAAGCGGTGCAGAATGCGGGACTGGGCACGGATGTGGAACTGAACAGCGCGGTGGCTGTGGTGGATGCGACCAAATGTAAAGCCTATATCCGAAACTTTGGGGAGTTTTTCATCAATCAGATCGAGCATGCGGGTACGATCATTCTGAGCAGAACCGATATCGCTTCGGAAGAGAAAATTCAGCAGGCAGTAGAGCTGATCCGGGAGCATAATCCGAAGGCGACCGTTATTACCACGCCTTTGGCGCAGCTGGATGGAAAGACCGTGCTGGAGACCATTGAAGGCGCGAAGGATCTGGAAGCCGAACTGATGGAGCTGGTGCGTGCGATGCACGATGAGGAAGAGCATCACCATCATCATCATGATGGTGAAGAGCACGGGCATCATCACCACGATGAAGACGATGAAGAGCACGAGCATCATCATCACGACGACGATGAAGAACACGAGCACCATCATCACGACGATGACGATGAAGAGCACGGGCACCATCATCACGACGACGATGAAGAGCACGAGCACCATCATCACGACGACGATGAAGAGCACGAGCACCATCATCACGACGATGACGATGAAGAGCATGAGCACCATCACCACGATCACGACGGCCACCATCATCATCACCATGCGGATGAAGTGTTTACCAGTTGGGGGATGGAGTCGCCCGCGGTCTATACGAGGGAACAGGTGGAGAGCTGCCTGAATGCTTTGGAGAATGAGGAAACATATGGGCTTGTGCTGCGGGCAAAGGGTATGGTTCCGGCTCCGGACGGCATGTGGATTTATTTTGACTTTGTACCCGGAGAGGTGGATGTACGCACGGGAAAGCCGGACGTGACGGGCAAGATCTGTGTCATTGGCTCTAAATTAAAAGAAGAGGCGCTGGCGGAACTGTTCAGGCGGTAATGCTCGGAAGGCTTGTGCCTGTGCGGCGGCAGCTTTGGGGCGGCCTGCGGCTGGGGAGAACCAAAGGCGGCAGTGCCCGGGACCGCAGCCTCGATACATGGAATCAGGAAAGGAATCGGAATGTATATGAGACCGGTTTATATCATCAATGGTTTTCTGGACAGCGGAAAAACAGAGTTCATCAATTTCACACTGGATCAGCCTTATTTTCAGATTTCCGGAAAAACGCTGCTTTTGCTGTGCGAGGAAGGAGAGATCGAGTACGACCCGTATGTGCTCAAACGCAGCAGGACCGAGGTGGAAGTGATTGAGAACGAAGCGGATTTCACCGTGGATAAAATGGTGGCGCTGGAGAAAAAACACCGTCCGGAGCGGATCATCATCGAATATAACGGCATGTGGAAATTCCGGGATCTGCGGCTGCCCTGGCATTGGAGGGTGGAGCAGCAGATCACCACGATCGACGCCTCCACGTTTCCGATGTATTTTACGAATATGAAGTCCATGGTTTCGGATATGCTGCGCAAGTCGGAGATGATCATTTTCAACCGCTGCGATGGAGTTGAGGATCTGAATGTTTATAAACGGAATGTGAAAGCGCTGAACCAGTCGGCGGACATCGTGTTTGAGGACAGCAACGGGGAGATTGACGAGATTATGGAGGATGATCTTCCATATGATCTGAACAGCGATCCCATTGTGCTGGACGAGAAGGGTTACGGTATCTGGTATCTGGACAGCCTGGATCATCTGGAGCGTTACGAGGGCAAAACCGTTCAGTTCGTAGGCATGGTGATGAAGCCGGATCAGTTTCCGAAGGATCATTTTGTGCCGGGGAGAATGGCGATGACCTGCTGCGCGGAGGATATGACTTTCCTGGGATTTGTGTGCGTGTCGAAAGACATTTCTTTGTATAAAGAGAGGGACTGGGTAAAAGTGACCGCCGTTGTGAAGCGGGAGTATTTTGCGGATTATGAAGGAGAAGGGCCGGTGCTGCACGCGCTTTCGCTGACGAAGGCGAAGCAGCCGAAGGAGCCGGTGATCAGCTTCAGCTGAAGAGGAGAAGACCGTGGCGGCGGAAACAGAAAAAGAGCTGCAGCAGTTACAAAAAAGATTTCTTGATTTGGCGGACAGGTCCTGGAAGCAGAACCTGTTCACTTTTTCCGGTTTTTTATCGTTGGCGGAACAGGATTGTCTCTGCCGGGCGCTGGGTCTGGGCAGAGAACGGTCTGATGGACGCAAAAGTGTTCAGAGTGAGGACCTCCTCCGGGAAGCAAGCGGAGGATTCAATGGAAAGAGCGGAGAATTCAAGGGAAAAAGCGAAGAGTGCAGCATAGAATGGGTCAGGACAGATCTGGCGCTTTTTGGCGGCACGCCCCATGCACAGCGCGTGATGGCCCGGTTCGGAGATCCGGCGCAGCTGGGCTATGAGGAACCGTTCCCCATCGCCTGTGTGAGGATAGAGCCGCTGCAGGAAAAGTTTTCGGACGCTTTGACGCATCGCGATTTCCTGGGAGCGATCCTGAATTTGGGTATCGACAGAAGCGCTATTGGGGATATTTTTGTGGACGGAAAGTGCGCATATGTATTCTGCACCGCGGCGATGTGTCCGTTTCTGCGGGAAAATCTGGAGCAGGTGCGCCATACCCGGGTGAAATGCCGGGAAGTGACGGAGGTTTCTGAGCTGCCGGAGCCAAAACGGGAAGAACGGGAAGTTTCGGTGGCCAGTCCGCGCTGTGACAGTGTAGTGGCGGCCGTCTGGAAGCTGTCCAGAGGGCAGAGCCAGGCGCTTTTTCCACAGAAAAAGGTCTATGTGGGCGGAAGGCAGCAGGAGAACGACAGTTATCTGCTCAGGGAAGGGGATACGGTCTCTGTCCGGGGATGCGGGAAGTTTCTTTACATGGGCGAAAAATACAAGACGAGAAAGGGTAAGCTGGTGGTCGGCGTCACCGTTTTTCTGTGAGCAGCCGGTTCGGGGAGATGGATTATGTACGGTTATACATGGATACAGTGGTTGTTTTTTTTCTATTTATATTGTTTTTTCGGCTGGTGTTTTGAGTCTGCCTATGTATCGTTCAAGCAAAAAAGGCTGGTGAATCGGGGATTTATACGGGGTCCGTTTCTGCCGCTTTACGGCAGCGGCGCGCTGATGATGCTGATTGTGTCCATGCCCTTTCGGGACAGCCTGCTGCTGACCTATCTGGCAGGCTGTGTGGGCGCTACCGTGCTGGAATATGTGACCGGTGTGACGATGGAGGCACTGTTCAAGGTGCGATACTGGGACTATTCCCAGAACAGGTTTAATTTTCAGGGCCAGATCTGTCTGGGCTCCACGCTGGCCTGGGGCGGGCTGACGATCCTGATGACGCATGTGGTGCATGCGCCCATCGAGCGCTTGGTGCTTTCCATTCCGGAAGGAATATTGACGGCGGTTACCATGCTGATCACGGTGGGGTTCGTGGCGGATTTCACGCTTTCCTTCAAGGCAGCGCTGGAACTGCGGGACGTGCTGGTCAGGCTGGAGCAGGCAAGGCAGGAGCTGGAACGTCTGCAGCGGCGGCTGGATGTGATCGTCGCGCTGGCGGACGAGGCGAAGGAAAAACGCAGGGCGGAGCTCGCCGATGCTCTGGGAGAATTTGCCCAGCGCCGGGATGAGTTCGTGGAAAGCGTGAAGGAGGGCGTTGCGCAGCGGCAGGAAGCGTTTGCCCAGCGCCAGGAGGAATTGGCGGCGGGTATTGAGCGCAGATTTGAATATCTGCGGGAGCGGCTGTCAGATTCTGAGGCTCTGAAGGGAAAATGGAGCGAATTGACGGAGCTGCGGGAGTCCTTCCGCAACAGTCTCTGGAACCGGGAGCACAGGCAGTATCTGGGCGACGGAATCCGGCGGAGCATGCTGAAGGGAAACCCGAACATGGTGTCAAGGAAGTTCGCGGAGGCGCTGGAGGAGCTGAAGCAGTCTGCGGCGGAGTATGGGAAGCGGCGGCATGATGAGAAAAAGTGACAGGCGTTCTTCCCGAGGCGTGCGGGGAAAGCAGGATGGGGGTTTCTGTCGGAAAATATCGGGGAAATTCGGGAGAAGCCTTCGATGGAGCATACCGGGGATAATCGGCAGGTCCCTTTGTCGGAGCATGTCGGGGGGCGGAATGTTTTTGCGAAGAGCGGCTCTTCTGGGAATGGCCGCGTTGTGCCTTTCCGGCTGCGCGGCGTCCCCTGACAGTGGAGCGGCGCGTGACGCGGCAGCTGGCAGTGCGGACGCAGCGACAAAATTGCATATCGTGACGACAATTTTTCCGCCGTATGATTTCGTGAAGAAGATCGGCGGGGATGCGGTGGAAGTCGTCATGTTGTTAAAGCCCGGAATGGAGAGCCATTCCTATGAACCTACGCCGGCCGATATTCGTCGGATCATGAACAGTGACCTATTTCTGTATGCGGGCGGTGAGTCAGACGCCTGGGTGGAGGAGCTGCTGGAGGGCGGAGACGGGCGGGTCAACGCGATGGCGCTGTTGGACTGGGTGGAACCGCTGGAAGAAGAAATTTCAGAGAGCATGCTGGTGCGGGATCGCAGGGAGCAGGAAGCAGGGGACGCGGACGGGATGTTTTCGAAGCCGGAATCCGCGTCTGAGGGCAGCGAAGATTTTGCGCAGGACGGTGCGGTACGCCTGGAGGAAGGGGAGTACGACGAACATGTCTGGACCTCCCCGCGCAACGCGATGGTGTTGACAGAAGAGATCTGTGCGGTCATGGCCGGGCTGGATCCCGGACATGCGGAGCTGTTTTCACAGAATGCGGATGCTTATCTGGAACAGCTTCGTGCACTGGATGCCGCCTTTGTGGAGGTGACAGCGCAGGCCGGGCAAAAGCCCCTGATTTTCGGCGATCGGTTCCCGCTTTTATATTTTGTGAAAACCTACGGGCTGGAATATGACGCGGCATTTCCCGGCTGCAGCATGGAAACGGAGCCGGCGGCGGCCACCGTGGCGTCCTTAACAGACCGGGTGCGAAACGAAGGAATCCCCGTGGTATTTTATCTGGAGCTGTCAAACGGGAAAATCGCGGAGGCCATTGCGGAGGCGGCGGGGGCAAAAACGGCTGTGTTTTATGCGGTGCATTCCGTCAGTGCCGAAGACCTGGCTGACGGGGAGGATTACGTTTCCCTGATGTACCGCAATGTGGAATCGCTGCGGGAGGCTCTGCGGTGACGGCCGCGGCAGAAAAGAGCGCATCGGAAAGGCGCTGTGCGGTCCGCAGATGTGTCCGCGTGGATTTTTCGAAATGGGGGGCATATGGATCGTTTTTGCATACAATGTAATCATGTCACGCTGTCCTATGAGGGGCAGGCGGTGGTCTCCGATCTGAGCTTTACGGTGGAGGAGGGGGACTATCTGTGTATCATCGGGGAGAACGGCACCGGAAAGTCCACGCTGATGAAAGGACTTTTGGGCCTGAAAAAGCCCGCTTCCGGTTCCATTGTGCTGGGGGAAGGGATTCTGCGTTCCCAGATCGGTTATGTGCCGCAGCAGACGCCGGTGCAGCGGGATTTTCCCGCCTCAGTCCGTGAGGTAGTGCTGTCCGGCTGTCAGAACAGCCGGGGGTGGCGGCCCGGCTATGGGAAGCGGGAGAAGGCGCTGGCGGCGGAAAAGCTGGAGCTTCTGGGTATATCCGATCTCTGTGGGAAAA
>CANQTI010000104.1 GCA_947626725.1 uncultured Eisenbergiella sp. | reverse complement strand
ATTGAACAGTGACGAAATTTGCAGATTCAAGACACCCTCCTTCTGTGCTTTCCTCACACTCTCCCGGCATGCCGGAATGACCGGCACGCCAAACGCGGTTTCCGAAACGCCGAAAGCAGCTTCGGCACAGCCTCAGGCAGTTCCCCACGCCGGACAAAGCCTCTTCGGAAACGGCATAGGGCTGCCGCACGGTTTCGCCGCGCGTCAGCCCTGCTGCGGCATCACTGCCGCTTCCATCTTCGTTTTTTTGCGAATGCCGCAGACGGCATCCGCCCTTTTCCGCGCCTGACGGCGCAGATGGCCGGCAGGTCTTCCCATGTCCCTGCGGACAGGAAGCCTCCGGCGGCTCTTATGCGCCTGACGGCGCAGAAGAATGGCCAATAGGCCTTAATTATTCCATGGCAATCGCTTCATACCCATCCGGAATCGCGATAGCGAGCGCCTCGCAGTTCACCGGATTGTACTTCTTGGTTACCGTAGGGGCGAACTCGATGGGCATGCTGGAAACATCCGCCCCGTTCACCAGGATCTCATAGGCCATCTGGCCGGCCTGCGCGCCGATATCATAGTAGCTGATGGACAGCGTGGCAACGCCGCAGCCTTTGCAGATTCCCTCCTCACCGGCAATGATCGGAATACCGGCAGGCTGGCAGATGTTGTTGATGATCTCCGTGCTGGAGGCCGCTGTGTTGTCGGTGGGAATATAGATCACATCGCATTCGGAAGATGCGGTGGTGGTCACCGCCGCCACATCATTGGAATCCGCGAACGTATACGCCTTGCAGGTATAGCCGAAGCTCTCCAGGCTGGCCTGCACCACATCCGCCTGATATGCGGAGTTAGGCTCCGCAGAGCAGTACAGAAGGCCGACGGTTTTGGCATCAGGGAACAGCTCATTGAGCATGGCCGCCTGCTCCTCCAGGGGAGCCAGATCGGAAGTCCCGGAAATGTTCTGGCCGGTAACGCCCGTCCAGTCGTCAATCTCCAGCGCGGTCGCATAGTCCGTAATGGAAGTGCCCAGGATCGGGATTTCGCTGGTAGCTGCCGCCGCGGACTGTAAGGCTGCCGTGGCGTTCGCCAGAATCAGATCCACCTCATTGGCAACAAACTGGTTCGCAATGGTGGCACAGGTGGGCGCGTCACCGGACGCGTTCTGCAGATCGAAAGTTACGCTGTCCTCTCCCAGAAGCTCCGTCAGCTTGTCCATAAAGCCCTGCGTTGCTGCATCCAGCGCCTCATGCTGCACCAGCTGACAAATACCGATGCTGTATACCTTTCCTGTTTCCGCGGCCGTCTCCTGTGCAGCCGCGGCTTCCTCCGCTGCCGAAGACGTATCCTCTGCCGCGGCGCTCTCCGCTGCCGCATTTTCAGCGGTTTCTCCGGACGTGGAAGCCTGACTGCCGCTGTTGCCGCAGCCGACGATGCAGGCAGTCATCACGGCGAAAACCGTGAAGATAGCCATAAACTTTTTCATAAATATCCTCCTCCTCTTTTACTTTAACTCTGCTGCACTTTAACGCGTGCAAGCATCGTTGCGTCATGAATGAATATACACGGTTCTTTCGCAGAAGTCAAGCGTTCTCCGCCATTTTCTGCGATGTCCGCGGCATCCATTCGCGCGAATTCATTTTTTCTCCACAATATTTCCCTCTTCTTTGAAAATGCTGTCGGCCGGGATATAGCCTCTCACACGGGAGAGCGGGTAAATATTGGTATTCCTGCCGACCACCGTGCCGGGATTCAAAACGCTGTTGCAGCCCACCTCCACACGATCTCCCAGCATGGCTCCGAACTTCTTCAGGCCGGTCTCAAACTGCACGTCGCGGCTCTTGACCACCACCAGCGTTTTGTCACTCTTAACGTTGGAGGTGATGGAACCGGCCCCCATATGCGCCTTAAAGCCCAAAATACTGTCTCCCACATAATTGTAATGGGGCACCTGCACCTGATTGAAAAGAATGACATTTTTCAATTCGGTAGAATTGCCCACAACCGCACCCTTTCCAATGATGGCGCTGCCGCGCACGAAAGCACAGTGTCTGATTTCCGCGTCTTCGTCCACGATACAGGGGCCATTCAGACAGGCAGTGGGAGCCACCTTCGCGCTTTTTGCCACCCAAATATCTCCGTCCCGCTTTTCGAAGCGCTCTGCAGGGAGCGTATTTCCCAGCGCGATAATGAAATCGCGGATCCTGCCCAACACCTCCCACGGGTACTCCGCCTGCTCCAGCAGCGGAGCCGCTATGGTTTCCCTCAAATCATAAAGATTCCTAATTTTGATCGCTTCCATCATTTCACACGTGTCTCCTTTTTCTTCTCCGGATAAAATTTTGACGCTTCCTGGAACTGCCGGTATAAAACCGATTGATTGTTCAGTGTCTTGACCGCGTTGGTCCGCCGTGTCACGAAATCCCGCAGTTTTCCCATATATTCCTCCGGGGTGATCGTCCCTTCCGCCACACCCGTTAAGCCCTTTTCCCAGCTTGCGGTCAGCGCCGGATTGAGCAGCGGACGGATGGAATCGGCCACCACGTCATAGATCATTTCTCCCATCAGTGTCGGCGTAATAATCTGCGTTTTTTTGTTCAAAGATAAATACTCTATCGTGAGCAGCTTTTTCAGGATTTCCGCCCTGGTTGCAGAGGTCCCGATGCCGCTGCCCCGAATCTGTGCCCTCAATTCTTCATCCTCGATGAACTGTCCCGCATTTTCCATGGTGAGAATCAGCGTACCGGAATTATAACGCTTGGGCGGAGAGGTTTCGCCCTCCCGTACGGCCATGCCGCGCAGCGGCAGGGATGCGCCCTTTTTCAGCATGCCCAGCGCCTCCAGGAAATCGGCATCACACCGAATTTCTCCTTCCTCCCCGTCTCCGCTTTTCTCACCGGCGGGAACCTCCTCCGCGTTCTCCGCGGCAGGAGCTGCCGCCCCGCTCTTTCGCTCCGGCTCCTGGCTTGCAGGACGTGTCACGCGCAAATACCCTTCCTGAGCCAGCACCCGAAATGAAGCGAAAAACCGTTCGCCCTGCGGCAGGGAATCCGAACTGACCAATACGGTCAAGGACACCTTCTGATATACCGCGGCCGGATAAAAAATGCTCAAAAACCGGCGTGCGATCGCCTCATATACCCGGCGGGCCACGAAAGACAGGCTCCCGCAGGCGGCCAGTCCCTGTCCGGTGGGAATGATGGCGTAATGGTCCGTGATCTGTTTATCGTTCACATAACGGCTTTTCGCCAGATGCTTTTCCAGCGAATCCGTCCCGTTCTTTAAGATCTCCCCGGCAAACTCTGCCAACGGCGCATATCCGCAAAGTCCGCGGATATTTTTTCGAATTTCCTTCGCCACCGCCGAGGAAAGCACGCGGGCGTCCGTCCTGGGATAGGTGGTGAGCTTCTTCTCGTAAAGCTCCTGGGCGATGCGCAGCGTTTCATCCGGACTGATCTTAAACCGCCTGGAGCAGTCGTTCTGCAGCTCCGCCAAATTGTAAAGCAGCGGCGGATTCTTCTGCTCCTTCTTCTTCTCGATCTTCTCCAGGACCGCGCCGCGAAACATCTCCGTGCAGCCGCTTTCCTGCAGGGAAAAACCCAGCTTTTCGATCAGCTCCTCCGCGTTCCTTTTTTCCCGAAAACCGTTCTCTTTATATAAAAGCGGGGAAGCATGCCAGGCGCTGCCCTCCGCGGCGCGCCATTCCCCTTCGAACGGCCTCTCACCGCCAGGGGCCGGAACACAAAAGCTGCCCGTTACCCGGTAAAACGGTGTTTTGACAAAGGAGCGGATTTCCCGCTCCCGGTTGATCACCATGCCCAGCACGCAGGTCATGACCCGCCCCACGGAAATCACGGCCCGATCCCGTTTCAGATAATTTTTCACATGGCTGCCGTATTTCAGCGTCAGCACGCGTGAAAAATTGATGCCCATCAGATAATCCTCTCTGGCACGCAGATAGGCCGCGTCGCTGAGGTGATCGTAGGCGGAAAGATCCTTCGCCTCCCGGATCCCCCGCAGGATCTCCTCTTCCGTCTGCGAATCAATCCAGACCCGGCGGCGTTTTTTCCCCTTGACCTGCGCCATCTGTTCCACCAGGCGGTAAATATATTCGCCCTCCCGGCCGGAGTCCGTGCAGACATAGATCGTTTCCACATCCGGCCGCTTCAGCAGGGAGGCCACGATATCGAACTGCTTTTTCACGTTCGGGATCACTTCATATAAATAAGTGTCCGGCAGAAAAGGAAGGGTATCCAGCGACCACTTTTTATATTTGATATCATAGGCTTCGGGATAGCTCATGGTGACCAGATGCCCCACGCACCAGGTCACCACCGCGTTTTCCGCTTCCAAATACCCATCCTTTCGGCCCGCGTTCAGCTTCAGCGCTTTGGCAAACTCCTGCGCTACGCTGGGCTTTTCCGCGATGAATAAATTTTTCCCCATAGACCTTCCTAATTGTCTTTCGCCGTGATATAGCCCTTGGCTGTCAAGAGCTCCGCACAAAGAATACCGCCGCCGGCCGCGCCGCGGACCGTATTGTGAGACAGCCCCACGAACTTCCAGTCATAGACGCTGTCCGGACGCAGACGTCCCACAGAAATGCCCATACCGTTTTCAAAATCCACATCCAGCGCCACCTGGGGACGATTGTCCTCTTCCAGATACCGAAGGAACTGCTTCGGAGCGCTGGGCAGGCCCAGTTCCTGCGGAAGACCCGAGAACGAATTCAGCTTTTCGATAAGCTGCTCTTTGGTGGGGTGTTTTCTGAATTTGACAAAAGCCGCCGCCGTATGGCCGTTCAACACCGGGACACGGATACACTGGGTCGTGATCAGGGGACCGTCTGCCGGCACAATCCTGCCGTCCTCCACCCTGCCCCAGATACGCAGAGGCTCCTTCTCGCTCTTTTCTTCCTCACCGCTGATATAGGGAATGACGTTGCCCACCATCTCCGGCCAATCCGCAAAGGTCTTGCCCGCTCCTGAGATGGCCTGATAGGTGGTCGCCACCACCTCATAGGGCTCAAACTCCTTCCAGGCCGTCAGCACGGGGGCATAACTCTGGATGGAGCAGTTCGGCTTCACGGCGATAAAACCGCGCTTCGTGCCCAGCCGTTTCCTCTGGGCCTCGATCACCGCCGCATGCTCCGGATTGATTTCCGGCACCATCATGGGAACGTCCGGCGTCCAGCGATGCGCGGAATTGTTGGAGACCACGGGCGTCTCGGTCTTTGCGTAGGCCTCCTCGATCCGTCGGATCTCTTCCTTGCTCATGTCAACGGCGCTGAATACAAGATCCACATCCGCAGCCACCTTCTCCACCTCGTTGACATCGGCCACCGTCAGCTTCTTTTCCGCCTCCGGCATGGGCGTATCCATTTTCCACCGTCCGCCTACGGCCTCCTCATAGGTTTTCCCGGCGCTGCGGGGGCTGGCCGCCACCGTCGTCACCTCAAACCAGGGATGATTTTCCAGAAGCGCGATAAACCGCTGCCCTACCATGCCGGTAGCACCCAGGATACCGGTCTTCAGTTTCTTTTCCATTTTTTTCTCCTCACATTCCGCCGCGCCATAATTTCTTGCCAGGACATTCGATCCTCTCCTTCGCCCCGCGCGGACATCTTCAGGGCAATTATCCCCATTCCTCTTCCAAATACTTCCGGTTTTGAGCGATTGCGTCCTCCATCGCGGCCCTTCCCGGCGCACCCTGCGTCAAACGGCGCTCCACACAGGCCTTTAAACGGATCGCTTCATACAGATCCGACTCAAAAACCGGGCTGATCTTTTTCAGCTCATCCAGCTGACAGTCTTCAATGCTCTTATCCCTTTCCACGCAGTAAAGCACCAGTTCTCCGATGATCCGATGCGCATCGCGGAAAGGGACGCCCTTCCGCACCAGATAATCCGCGGCATCCGTCGCATTGGTAAAGCCCTTCTTGGCACTTTCTTCCATGGCCCGTTGATCGAACTTCAGTGTCCGAACCATGCCTGTAAACAGCGTAAGGCAGTTTTTCACCGTATCAATCGCGTCGAAGGTCAGCTCCTTATCTTCCTGCATATCCTTATTATAGGCCAGCGGAAGCCCTTTCATGGTGGTCAAAAGGCTCATCAGCGCGCCGTACACCCTGCCGGTTTTGCCCCGCACCAACTCCGCGATATCGGGATTTTTCTTTTGGGGCATGATGGAAGACCCTGTGGAATACCCGTCATCAATCTCTACAAAATGATATTCGTTGCTGTTCCAGAGAATGATTTCCTCCGAAAACCGACTCAGATGCATCATAACAAGAGACAGGGCAGAAAGGAATTCGATCACATAATCCCGATCCGACACAGAGTCCATGCTGTTTCTGGTCGGCGCAGAAAAACCGAGCAGCGATGCCGTATACGCCCGGTCCAGCGGATACGTGGTGCCGGCCAGCGCGCCGGCGCCCAGCGGACAATAGTTCATGCGCTGATAAATATCATACATCCGCTCCCTGTCCCGTCTGAACATTTCAAAATAGGCCCCGAGATGATGGGAAAGCGTCACAGGCTGAGCCTTCTGCAAATGCGTGAAGCCCGGCATGAAAGTTTCCAAATGCTCTTCCATCAATTTCTGAAGGACCTGCAGCAGTTCTTTCAGGAGAACATCCGTCTCCTTCACCTGCCCGCGCACATACAGCCGCATGTCCAGCGCCACCTGATCGTTGCGGCTCCGGCCGGTATGCAGCTTCTTGCCCGCATC
>CANQTI010000103.1 GCA_947626725.1 uncultured Eisenbergiella sp. | reverse complement strand
TGCGGCATGCACGCAGCAGTAATCGAACTCGATCCCCTGTCCGATCCGGTTGGGACCGCCGCCCAGGATCATTACCTTCGGTTTGGAATTGTCCACCGGGCTCTCATCCTTCATGTGATAGCTGGAATAATAATAGGCGGAGTCCTGCGTACTGCTGACGTGAACGCCTTCCCAGGCCTCCACAACGCCGTTCTTCACCCGCTCGTTCCGGATATCCTCTTCGGAGACGCCCAGGATCTCGCTCAGGTACTTGTCCGAAAAGCCGTCCAGCTTCGCCTGGCGCAGGTCCTCTGCCTCGGGAATTCTTCCTTGGTATCGGGAAACGAGACGTTCTTCCTCCTCCACCAGTTCCTTCATCTGTTCGATGAAGTAGTGCTTCACCATCGTCAGCCTGTGGATCTCATCCACGGACGCGCCCTTCCGAAGTGCCTCATACATAATGAAATAGCGCTCACTGGAAGGAGTCGCCAGCATGGTGAGCAGCTCTTTTCTGCTCTTTTTATCAAAGCCGCCCACATGGCCCAGACCGTAACGGTTCTTCTCCAGGGAACGGATGGCCTTCTGGAACGCTTCTTTGTAGGTCTTGCCGATGCTCATGACCTCGCCCACCGCACGCATCTGCGTGCCAAGCTTATCCTCCACGCCCTTGAACTTCTCGAAGGCCCATCTGGCAAACTTGATCACCACATAATCGCCGTCAGGATAATATTTGTCCAGCGTCCCGTATTTGCCGCAGGGGATCTCGTCCAGCGTCAGACCGCTGGCGAGCATGGCGGACACCATTGCAATGGGGAATCCGGTGGCCTTGCTGGCCAGCGCGGAGGAACGGGATGTCCTGGGATTGATCTCGATGACGACGATACGCCCGGAAATCGGATCATGCGCGAACTGTACGTTGGTCCCGCCGATGACCTGGATCGCGTCCACGATCCGGTACGCCTGCTCCTGCATGACCTTCTGCACATCCTCAGAGATCGTCAGCATCGGGGCGGAACAGAAGGAATCGCCCGTGTGAATGCCCACCGGATCGATGTTTTCGATGAAGCAGACCGTGATCATATTGCCCTTCGCATCGCGGACCACCTCCAGCTCCAGCTCCTCCCAGCCCAAAATGGATTCCTCCACCAGGACCTGACCCACGAGACTGGCCTGCAGACCGCGCGCGCACACGGTCTTCAGCTCTTCCTTATTATATACGAGGCCGCCGCCCGCGCCTCCCATGGTGTAGGCAGGACGCAGAACCACCGGATATCCGAGCTCATCCGCGATCTTCAGCGCCTCCTCCACAGAATAGGCCACGTCGCTCCTCGCCATCTCCACGCCCAGGGCCTTCATCGTGTTCTTGAACTCGATCCGATCCTCGCCCCGCTCGATGGCGTCCACCTGTACGCCGATCACCTTCACGCCGTATTTCTCCAGGATACCGGACGTATGCAGCTCAGAGCAAAGGTTCAGGCCGGACTGTCCGCCCAGATTGGGCAGCAGCGCATCGGGCCGTTCCTTCTCGATGATCTGCTCCAGACGCTCCACATCCAGCGGCTCGATATAGGTGATATCGGCCGTATCCGGATCCGTCATGATCGTCGCCGGATTGGAATTCACCAGGACGATCTCATAGCCCAGCTTTTTTAATGCCTTGCACGCCTGTGTGCCGGAATAGTCGAACTCACATGCCTGTCCGATGATGATCGGGCCGGAACCGATGATCAATACCTTGTGAATGTCTTCCCTTTTCATAAATTCACCCATTCCTTTCTTTTGATTCCCCAAAAAACTCAACCTATTCTAGCACACTTTTCAGGCGCGGGCAATCCTTTCTTCCCGTCGAAAATGAAGAACTTTTCAGTTAAAGCCGAAGAATTTCTGGCAGATTTTGTAGCCCTCCACGGAGATCCAGCGTCCGGTCCTGCCCGGCAGGTTCATGCAGTTGCCCAAAAGTCCGTAGCGCAACTTGCGGTAAAGGGAACGGTCCTTCTGCCGGATATAGGCGAGCAGCTCCTTCTTTTTCTCCAGCGCCTCCTCCGTTCCGGAACGGATCAGAAGGATGGAAGAGATCGTCGTGATGATATCGAGATAGCTGAGCATATAGCTCCCCATTTTCTTATTGGAGGCAATCGCGCCCTTCTTCTCGGTGAAATAATCCACCATCAGCCTGTTCACCCTGATCTGCTGGTCGATCCGGCCGATCATCACCTGCTCGTTGACAGACTGATCGGCGCGCCCGATGTAATACCGGTAAAAATTCACATCCAGATAATAGATGTTGCGCACATAGGGAAGCGGCTCATACACATACAGGTTATCCACATAAAATGTGTGCTCCGGCAGGTGCAGCCCGCATTCCCGCAGAAGCTTCGTGCGGTAAATGACGGAATGCATCAGGATATATTTCCCCGGAATAAAATGTCCCGCATCCTTCCAGGTGAACATCTGCCCCACCGGAAGAATATGCCGGTAGTGCATGACCTTTTTCCGCCGCTCTCCCTCTTTCTCATAGACGAAATTGCTGACCAGCATATCCAGCGTCTTTTCCCCGCCGGCCAGCTCCCGCAGCGTCTCCAGAATCGCCTGATATGCCTCCGCCTTTACCCAATCGTCGCTGTCCACAACTTTAAAAAACAACCCCGTCGCGTTCGCAATGCCGGTATTGACCGCCGCGCCGTGTCCGCCGTTTTCCTGATGGATCGCCCTGACGATCCCGGGAAATCTGGACTCATACGCATCCGCGATCCGGCCCGTATCATCCGTGGACCCGTCATCCACGATCAGGATCTCCACATCCTCCCCGCCGGGCAGCAGAGATTCGATGCAGTTCATCATATATCCCTGGGAATTATAACAGGGAATCGCAATCGAAAGCAGCTTCATGATTCCGTTCTCTCCTCACCGGCCCCGTCTTTCATACTTTTCCTGCCGGTTCTGTTTTTCATATTTTCTTTGCCGGTCCCATTTTCTATATTCTCCTTGCCGGTCCTGATATTCAGATACTGCGCATAGGCACCGAAAGCGGAGGGGATCGGATACCTTTCCTGCGTTTCCTCCGGCCTGACGAACAGCAAAGATCTGTCCGCCACCATCAGTTCCAGTTCATCCACCCGGACGGCATATCCGATCATATGCCACTCGATATGCGTAAAAACATGCTTCGAATCCGGGAGCCGTTCAATTCGCAGAGCATGCACGCCCTGATCCTTCAGCCAGTCCAGCACCTCCTGCTGCGAAGCATGACCCTCCAGCGACGGGAATTCATACATCCCGGCCAGCAGGCCCTTTGTCGGGCGCTTCCGTATCGCGGCACGCTGATAATCCCGCAGCACCAGGATCGTCCGATTTTCGATCCTGCGCGGCTTTTTAGCGCTCTTTTTCGGATACTCCGCCTGTGTCCCGCTGCAGTTCGCCCCGCACAGATCCCGCCACGGACACTGTGCGCACTTCGGCGCCCCGTTCGGCAGGCATACCACGGCTCCCAGCTCCATAAGGGCCTGATTGAAATCGCCGGGTCTGTCCTTCGGCATTACGGGACGCAGCCGCTCCTCCGCCTTCTTTTTGACCGCGGGGTCGGAAATGTCCTCTCCGTCCTCCAGAAGTCTCGCCAGGACGCGCAGCACATTGCCGTCCACGGCCGGTTCCGGCAAGCCGAAAGCGATGGAAGCGATCGCTCCCGCCGTATAGCTTCCGATACCGGAAAGCTTCTGCAGGGCTCCGCAGTCGGCGGGCATCCGTCCGCCGTACAGCTCCATGATCTGCCGTGCGGCCTTTCGGAGATTGCGGGCGCGGCTGTAATAACCCAGCCCCTCCCAGAGCTTAAGCAGTTCGTCCTCCTCCACAGCGGCCAGCGCCGCGATATCGGGAAGCCGTTCCATGAACCGTTCAAAATACGGCTTCACCGCCTCTACCCTGGTCTGCTGCAGCATGATCTCCGAAACCCATACCCGATAAGGCGTCGGTTCCTCGCGCCAGGGCAGCTTCCGCCTGCAAAGATCATACCACGCCAAAAGCGGTCTGGCAATGCAAAACAGTTTCTGCCGCTCCACATCCAAAACCACCGGCACGGGTTTATCCAGCCTCAAACTGTTCTCCGAAACCAGACAGTCATAGGCGAGGATCCTTACCCCCGCCTCCTTCGCCCGGATCAGCGCGTCCGCAAACTCCGGCTGTGTTTGCGCATTCGGCTCAAAGCGGGAAACGCCCTTCATCTGTATGACAAACAGAATACAGCTCTCATATCCTTCTTCTTTCGCCCGAATCAGCTCTTCCACATGCCGCAGCGCCCGTTCGGACGGTGCATCAGGAAAAAGCGCGATGCCCTGCTTCTCCAGCGTCACGCCTTTTACCTCTATAAATATACGCCGCTCTCCGGCTTCCACATAAAAATCGAACCGAGAGGATGCATATACGGTTTCCGGACGCACCAGCGTCACGTCCTCCGCGAATCCCCCCGATTCCAGCCACTCCTTCACGACCGCATTGGGTGCGGCCGAATCCACATTGACCAGGACATCGCCCTTTCTGACACCGACCAGATCGTAAACCGTTTTCCGGTTTCCGTTCGCGCTCTTTTCCAGATAAATCTCCGCTCCCGGCACAAAAAGTTCCTGACAGCGGCCCGTATTTTTGACATGCACCGTTTCTGTCATCTTTTCACCGTTTCGCAGGATTTCTGCCCTGGCGATAAAACGGTTGGACCGTTCCAGGAATGTTCCTCCCGTGATATGATCATATTCCATAGATTCCGCACTCTCCGCTTTTCCGGCCCCAGCCTGTCAGGCGGTACCCAGAACGCTCTCCTGCAGCCGCGCCTTCATCTAGCCTTCACCTGGTCTTTGCCGGCAGCCCTCCAGTCGGCCTACGATTTAGCGCAAATGAGCGCGCTGGTACGCTTTCACCCGGCCTTGCGCCGTCCCGGCACCCGCGCCGCCGGAACCACCTCCGCCGCCTTGCCGGTATGTATCTCCTGATCATCGAAGAAGATATGCGCGCCGAAGGCCGCCAGGATATCCCGTTTGGAAACGCCGCCCAGAAAGAAGGATTCGTCGATGCGCACGTTCCACGCCCGCAGCGTCCGTACCACCCGCTCATGGGCCGGAGCACACCGGGACGTCACCAGTGCCGTCCGAATCGGGACATCTTTTCCCTTAAACTCCTGCTGAAGCGCCGCGATCGTCTTCAGGAAACGGGCGAACGGGCCTTCCGCCAGAGGGCTCTGCGCCTTCTCTCTTTCATTCGCTTCAAACGCTTCCAGCCCTTCCCGCTGAAAGATCTGCTCCGCCTCGTCAGAAAAGAGCACCGCGTCCCCGTCGAACGCGATCCGGATCTGACCGATAGGAGCGCGCTTTTCATAGCCGTGTCCGGCATCCGTACAGATGATCCCCGCCGCGATCCCGCTGTCCACCGCCTGCTGCACATCTTCCTCATTCGCCGAAAGGAACAGATCCGTCTTGAAGGCGATGAGATAAGGCGTCAGCGGACTGCCCCCGGAAAACACCGCACGGGTGATGTGAAGTCCGTAATATGCGATGGAGCGGAAAAAGCGCACGGAGGTGTCCGCGTTGTTGTGGGACATGATGACCACTTCCACCCGCTCCCGCTGTCCCGGCAGCTCATTGATCGCCAGCAGCGACCGCACCAGTTCAAAGCCGGGCCCCGGACTCAAAATTTCTTCTTCGTGCTCAATCTGATATTTACAGTAGGCTTCCAGCCCCTGTTTTTCAAAAATGCCGTTCTCCCATGTGAGGTCAAACAGGGCCCTCGTGGAAACACCGATCACAAGCCGGCCGTCAAGATCGTACGCCATGCCGAATCCCTCCTTCTTGAGAATCTTATCCCTTTAGAAACACATCACTTTTAAAAACGCATTTCTTCAGGATCATATTTCTTCAGGGTCACATCCCTTTAGGATCATATTCTCCTAAAACCGCATCCCCTGGGAAGAAACCTTTTCGGAAGGAAACCTTTTCACGGCACCGCAACAGAACGCATTCCCGCCTCCGTCAGATCTGTGCGCCCGGCGTGTCCCGGAAGCTTTGCCGCTTTCTCAGCGCAGACGGTTGCATTCGTACCGTTCCAACGTCAGCAGGCAGTTCTTCAGCGTATCATACTGCTCCTCCGGCGTGCCGTCCTCCAGCTCCAGATCCAGAGAAACCGCGATCGTGTTGAGCATGGAGCGGTCCGCTTTTCCGTAAAGCGAAGCGAATACCTCCAGCTTCTTCTCATAGGTATCCGCATCCAGGAATGCCAGAAGGCGGGGATCCAGCTGGAATTCTTCCTCTTCCTGCGGATCCTGCCCGGTCTGACGGGGCGGTACATCCTCAAGCTGCCGGAGCCGTTCGTCCGCAGGCTGCCGGAACGATTCGCCTCCAGACTGCCGGAGCCGTTCATCCGCAGTCCGCTGCGGCAATTCATCCCCGGGCCTCCGGCTTTCTCCTTCCGGTTCGAAAGATGTTCCCATCTCTCCAGTCTGCAGTTCCCCCGACCGTACGGGCACCCCGGCCGGTATAAGCGTAAACCGGTATTTCGCCTGTTCATGCGGATACTTTTCACGGTCAACCTCACTCACAAACAGGGAAAGCGGTCTGGCATACACGCGGTAGTCCCCGTAAAGGGCCTGATATACGACCAGTTCCTCACCCGTCTCCGAATGCTGCGCCAACGTCACGACGCGATAAAGGTTTCCTTTGAAATGCTGATAAATCTCACCCGGCTGGGGCATCCTTTCCATGGCAAGAGC
>CANQTI010000102.1 GCA_947626725.1 uncultured Eisenbergiella sp. | reverse complement strand
CAAAAGAAGGCCGATCTGCTCCTCCCCGCACGCGATCTCCACCCGGTCCTCCTGCCCGTTCTCCACGGGCAGCGGCGAAAGCGCTTTCTGTCTGTAAATATCCCGGAATTCATAATGATCCAGCCCGTACTCCATCAGCAGCCGCGCATCGTGCCATTTCCAGGTCTTATTGCCGGGCCAGCCGCAGGCGAGCAGGGCCACCGTAAAGGTCTTTCCATCTCTCTGCAGGGACCCCACATAACAATAGCCCGCCTTTCCCGTAAAGCCGGTCTTTCCGGAAAGGGCCCCGTCCATCATCTGTAAAAACGCGTTGTGATTGGTACAGGATACGCTGTTCCCGCCGGCCAAATAACCGCCTTCCGTGTCCGGGCGATAACTTCCATAGGAATAAGAAGGCTGACGGGTAATGGAAAGGAAACGTTCCCTCTCGGGAGAATCCATGACGCAGTAACTCATGATTCTGGCCAGGTCAGCCGCCGTGGTGGAATGCGATATCTGTCTAGTTACCCCATCCTTTTCCAGGGTCAAAGTTCCGTCCAGTCCATTCGGCGTCACAAAAGAGGTGTCTGTACAGCCGATCCTGCGCGCCATCTCATTCATTCGCTGTACAAACGCCAGTACGGCCTTCTGACTTTCCTGCGCCGAATGTGCGCCGCAGTCTTCCGATAAACCGGCCCATCTGCTTCCAAAATGTTCCGCAATGATCACAGCCGCATCATTATGGGATTCCAGCATCAGAGAGTACAGCAGATCTTCTATTTTATAATATTCTCCCTTTCTGGCCCCCAAATGCACCTTAGGCTGCCCTGCGGCATAAGCGGACACCGCAGCGATGTCCTCGGTGTTTCCCTGTTCCAGCGTCAGGATGCAGGTCATGATTTTGGTCGTACTGGCCATAGGGAGAATTTCGTTCCCGTTTTTTTCCAGCAAAATACGCCCGTTATCCGCGTCCATCAACACCGCGGCCCGGGCGTAAAGCTGACTGACCGTATTCTCTTCCTCTTCTTTCCTCTCATCCGCCGCTGCAGAAACGGGCAGAACGAAAAGGCATATCGCCGCAATGAGCCATGCGGGGAAACAGATTCTCAAAAACATTCTCCTTCTGATATCCGATTCCTTTTTCATGAGACCCTCCGTGCCGTTTTTCGCAGACGCCGAAGTTTGGGCAGCTGCGTCTTCTCTATATATATGAAGGGCTCTCTCCTTTTCATGACGGTCCGCTTTGGTCCCGACCAATTTCCCGCCAAACCCGGCCGCTTTCCATCTCCCCTGAAAAAGTACTCCTACCGAATATATCCCCGCATCCCTGGAACAGCTTAAGAATCCGACTGCATCTCCTTCGCCTCCTGCTGCGCCTGCTCTTTGAATTCCTCAAGCTGGACTGCGGAGAGCTCGGGCAATTCCTCCAGGGAGCTGACGCCAAAGGAACGCAGGAACTGCTCCGTCGTTCCAAACAAAAGCGGCCGCCCGGGCGCGTCCATGCGCCCCAGTTCCGTCACCAGATCAAACTCGATCAGCCGATTAATGGCATGATCACAGTTGACGCCCCGGATGCGTTCCACATCCAGTTTCGTCACCGGCTGCTTGTAGGCGATGATAGAAAGGGTCTCCAGAAGCGTTTCCGTCAATGTGTATTTTCGCGGCGCTTTTGCGATCTGGATCAGATACTCATACATCTCCGGTCTGGTGCACATTTGCCAGGCATCCTCCAGCGCAATCAGGGACACGCCTCTGCCATCCTCTTCCCATTCCATTTTCATTTTTTCCAGAATCTTCCTGGTTCTGGCCGGCGTCTCTTCTATGATCTCCGCCAGGCGCCTCGTTTCCACAGATTCCCCCATGGTGAAAAGGATCGCCTCCAGAATGGCTTCCTGCTTTTTTTCATCCATTTTTACTCCATTCCGGAGCGTTTACGCGATGGGGCAGGAGAGAGCCGAGGCTCCTCCCGAGAAATTCGCGAAGGCGATTTCTCATAACGTAAGGATGTCATGGAACATGTCATCCGTCGTTTGCCATCAGGGCAATTTGTGACGCTCCGGCACAAATTGCCGATTGAAAAATGAGCTATCAAGCTCATTTTTCAATCTTGTTCCTCATCAAAATCTTCTCTGGAGATCACCGTGATCTCTTCATCGATCCCCGCCTGCTCCACGGTGATCTTTCCCACCCGCATCAGCTCCAGCACCACCAGGAAAGTGACGATCACATCCATTTTGCTGTGCTGGCGCTCCAGCAGTTCCCGAAAGGAAAACCGCCTGTGAACACGCAGAAATGCCTGCACATGTCCGCTCTTCTCTTCCAGACTGATCTCATCCTTTTCGATCTTTCCAAATCCGCTGCGGACCGGATCCACCTTTTCTTCCTGTCGGCGAATCACGCTTTTAAAAATCTCATGGAGTCCGTTCAGCGTCAGCTCTCCCAGCAGCTGTTCATAATCCACCGGAGGACGAAACGCCTCCACTTCTTTCGGGATCGTGGTCCCTTTATAGAAACTCTGGCCCGCGTCCAGCTGCATGTCCCTCAATTCATAGGACATATACTTATACATTTTATATTCCAGCAGTTTTTGTACCAATTCCGCCCTGGGGTCTTCTTCCTCGCCCTCCTCATTGACCTCCCGCGGCAGAAGCATTCTGCACTTGATATCCAGCAGTGTGGCCGCCATGACGAGAAATTCGCTCATCACGTTCATATCCTCCGACTCCATTTGCCGAATATAGTCCAAATATTGCTCCGTGATCTCCACGATAGGGATATCGTAAATATCCACCTTGTTTTTTTCGATCAGATGCAAAAGCAGATCCAGTGGGCCCTCAAACGCCTCCAGCTTCACTTCCAGCGCCATTCCCTGTCATCCCTCTCCTTTCGGTTCCAGATCGATCACCACAAGCTCCGCCGGATTGAACAGACGAACCGGAATCGTATGGCTTCCCAGCCCGCGGCTGACCACCATTTTTCGGCCCGCCTTTTCAAACAATCCCCCGTCATATCTGGGAAACAGCGTGAACGAAGTGGACAGCACGCCTCCCAAAAACGGCAGCCGCATCACGCCGCCATGAAGATGGCCGGAGAGCGTAAGGTCCGCCCCCCACTGCGCATAGGCATCAAAATAGGCGGGATGATGCGCGAGCAGAATACAATACGCATCCCCGGAAGCCTGTCCCAGCAAATGATTCAGTTCTTCCGCTGAAAACTGCAGCTTGCGAAATTTCCGGTATTTATTCTCCGGAATGTCCAGCCCATAGATCCGAAGTCCACAGGCCGGAAGCAGCGCGCTTTCATTTTCCAAAAGAACGGCCCCGCTGTCCATTAAGAAATCCCGATACGCTTCCCCCATGCCGTCATACACATCCGGGTTCTGAAAGAGCCGGCCTTCATGATTGCCGAGGGCATAATAAAACGGATAACGCGCGGCCAGCTTCCCCACCAGCGATTTCGCCGGTTCCATGGATTTTCCGCGCACGGAAGTTACCATGTCCCCGGCACACACCACCAGATCAGGCTCCGCCGCCGTGATCTGGCGGAGCAGCTTCTCATTGTCCCTGCCGTACTGTTTGTTATGAAGATCCGCCAGCAATACAAGCCGCATCCTTTTCCGGATCCTGGCGTCCGCAATCCGGTAGGATACCGTCACGAAGCGGTTGCTGTCCCGGACGGCGGCCACGCCGAATATGCCGCAGACGATCAGCAGACAGATCAAAACAACTTTTGCCATAGAAACCTCATTCCATCCCGCGGCGCTGTGCAAATGCCTCCTGTTTTGCCGCATGCGCTCCGCAGCGCCGCAGGGAAACCGTACTCCGGCACTGAGCCGCGAGCGCCGCGCGCAGTTATAACAAATAAGTCCGGAATGTCTTTCCCAGATAATCCGCGTATCCCGCCTTTTTCACGCTGGCGGCGTACAGAATCGGCACGGAACCGATGACCTCTCCGTTCAGAACATACTCCGCTTTCCCGGCCGTATCCCCGGCCCGCACCGGCGCCTGTACATTCTGCGGCAGCTCCACCCGTTTCTGAATCATCTTCACGTCATTTCCTTCCACGTCCAGATAAGAGAAGCTGGAATCATAGGCAAGCGCGACGTTCTCCTCCACGCCTCCCTTCACCTCCAGCGGCGGAATCTTCTCCTGGTTCTCATCCCGGTATAAGGAGCTGATGCTGTAACCGTAATTGAGCAGGGACGCCGCATCCGCGAATCGGGTTCTGGAATCCGGCTCCGCCATCACCACGGCGATCATCTCCACATCGTCCTTCCTGGCCGTCGCCGAAAGACAGAACTTCGCCTTGTTAGTAAAACCGGTTTTCAGTCCGGTCGCCCATTGGTACTGCTTCAGCAGCTTATTGGTGGAAGATAGGGTAAAGGGACTGCTTCCCCGCGCTGTGGTATGGGTGATATCCTCCATCCAGATTCCGGTATAGCGGTAAACATCCGGATATTTTGTCACCAGTTCCCGGCTCATCGCCGCCACATCCCGGGCACTGGTATGGTGCTCGTCGGAATCCGTCAGACCGCAGCAGTCAACAAAATGCGTGTTCTCCATCCCGAGCTCTTCCGCACGCTGATTCATTCGCGCGACAAACTCCGCCTCGCTGCCCGCCACATACTCCGCCATGGCTGCAGCCGCATCATTGCCGCTGGCCACGGCAATACACTTGATCAGCGTATCCACTGTCTGCAGTTCTCCCGCCTCCAGGAAAACCTGAGAGCCCCCCATAGACTGGGCGTGTTCGCTGGTGATCACCTCATCCGTCAGTTTTATCTTTCCGGCGTCCAGCGCATCAAAGATCAGAAGCAGCGTCATGATCTTGGTGATGCTGGCCGGAGAACAAATCTGATCGGCGTTGTGTTCATAGATGACCTTTCCCGTGGAGGCCTCCAGCAAAATGGCGGAGGGGGCCGAAATCATTGGCGCGCCCTCCGCCGCGTATACGAAACTCCCTTTTGCGGCTGCCAGCACGGCAGACAGCAAAACGGAAACAAACAACAGAGCCGCGCATCTTCGTATACCCTGTTTCATCGCACATACTCCGTTCGATCGCCTTTACTTCATTTTTATGCCGAACCGAACGAATTATGAGTGGAATCTGCCGCTCACTGCCTGTCCGTTCTCTCCCTGTGCCGAAACGCTCAAGGAACCGGAACAGCCGGAACGGTCTGCCCCGCGGCAGCCTGTGCAGCCTCCAGCGCCTGCTGCATCACCTGTGCGGCCAACGCCGGGTCCACAATCTGGCCAGTGACAGAATCCGTCACCGTACCGGAGGCCGGGTCCACGATCCAGCCCGCAGGATCCATCACAGGCATCACCGCCGCGATGCCGTTGGCGTCAAACTGATATGTCAGACCGTCCAATGTCAGCGCTGTATTGACCGCCATGGTCCCGTTTTCCGTGAAATAGCGCATCCCCGCCGCGTCCGCATACCAGCCGAACTGCATTCTGCCGTCCGCGCCAAACAGATAAATATCTGTCCCGATGGGTGTAAGTCCCACGGACATGATGCCCGCCGGATTAAAATAGTATCGGCCGCCATTCATATCCAGGAACACATTCACCGCCATATTGCCGTCTTCCCCGAAATACCGCATCCCGGCAGTGGGATCTTCATAAAAGCCGTAATACATGGCGCCGTCCGCGCCGAACAGATATACCTTTCCGTCTAAGGGCAGGATGCCGCGATACATCAGACCATTGGGCAGAAAATAATAGTTCTTCCCTGCTATGGTCACCAGATCATGCAGCATATGACCGTCGCTGGTATCCATATAAAACATGTTCACCCCATCACCGATCCATCCCTGCTTGTACATGGACCCGTCCGCGTTCATGAAATAAGTCCGGCCGCCGTCCTCCACAAACCCGTACTGCATCCTGTAATTCCGATAATAGTAGGTCTTACCGCCCCGATCCACGAAGCCATTGGCGATAATCAGGTTGGAAAAATCCTTCAGCTGAAAATTCAGATCTACATTTCCTTCAATGCCGGGCACTGAGCCCTTGCTGGAAAACTGCCAGAAGGCAGGACCTGGATACGTACAGGAATCGCTGTACTGCGCAATCCACTTGTCAAAGGGTACCGCTGCGATCTTCTCCACCGCCCAGTTCCGGCTGGCATAGAGCATGGGATAATATCCCGCCGCCTGCACCGTCGTACAGAACGCGACCGTGAGGGCCGCGAGCTGATCCGGCGTCATATTCTTATGTACGGTATCCTCCAGGTCGTACACCACCGGAAGGCTCACGGAAAAAGGAGCCAGCGCCGCGATGGCGAACTGCGCTTCCGTGATCGCGCCTTCCACCGTAGTCGCATAGGAATAGACGTACGCCCCCACCTTCATGCCGACGGCCGAAGCCCCCATCATATTCGCCGCGAAAAAGGGATCCAGCCCGCTTTTGGCGCTGCCGATCTTCACAAAAGCGAAATCATATCCGGCGTTTTTGACCGCGCTCCAATTGACCCCCTTCTGATACATGGAAACGTCAATTCCCTTCGCCAGAGGCGCAGCCTCGGCCTCAAACCCGTTTCCCGCCAGAACTCCAAAGGAGAGAAACGCTGCCAGCGCGATGCCCGCCGCCCGTTTCATCCGTCCCTTAAAACAGCTCTGCCTCCCAGGGAGCGTCCGCTTCTTTTCGGCTCTCTTTCTCTCCAATCCTATCTGTCTTTCGGAATCCATCCGTTTTTTTAAATTCATTCGTATTCCTCCGGTTCTGCTGGAAAAAATATCCTTCCTGCCATTACACAACAGAAAGCACGCCTCGCGTGCTTTCCCATTTTCATGAATCAAAAGTCCCTGGGGACAAACCTCAGGGACTCATGCCATTAGTTGTATTTACGTTTTCTGGCTGCTTC
>CANQTI010000101.1 GCA_947626725.1 uncultured Eisenbergiella sp. | reverse complement strand
CCGGATGACCTTCCGGCAGTTCCGAAGCTGCCCCTACTACCGCAGCGGAGACGAATACCGGATCGCCCGGAAACAGTGATCCGGCCTTACACGAGAAGATAAACCAGCATCAGGATCAGGCCCAGACAGGCCATGAACAGGCCGAAGGAAAGGCTGCGCCCGATGAGCGTGCTGTTCTCGGAAAAATCCTCGTAAAGCAACGCGAATTTATGTTTATAATCTGTCTTTCTGTGAAAAACGGCGCCCACGCCGTCCACGAAACTTCCGGCCGCATGGGTGAGCGCGTTCCCCTCCTCCAGCTCATGAGGAATGGGGCTGTCCTTATAGACAGTCCTGCGCAGCAGCACGATCAGGCCGTCGGGCAGACGGTCCAGAGCTCTGCACAGCGTCCCGAAAAAGAGCGGCAGCGCCGTGAGGAGCACCGGGCGGTACACCAGATTTTCCAGATCCAGCCATGCGGGCCAACGGTTTACATAAATCCTTCCGCTTTCTGTCTTTTTCATCAAAAACATTCTAACCGGTCCAAAATACAGCACCAGGCCGATTCCTACCGTCAAAAACGCTCCCTGCAGGCTTTCAATGGAAAAATAAGGAACCTGCTCTTCCACGCCGCTGCTGCCCAGGAATCCCTCTCCCAGCGCGGCCAGACTATCCATGACAGGATGTGCGAGAATACCCATCGCGGGAATGAGCGCCGCGCTCACCCCCAATGCAATTCGACTTCCCAGCCGCAGAGTCTCTCCCATCGCATCGTACTGTTCCTGCAGCTTTTCATCCATGTTTTTCTCCACAAAGATCGCCGCGTACAGCTTGAGCATATAGGCCAACGTACATCCGCCGCTGAACAGAAACAGCCACTCTACCGCGCCAAGCCACGTCTCGGAAGTGAAAAAAGCCAGCGCGCCGCCGGACAGCGGTGTCATCCCGCCGCCCGCCCGGTATTCCAGGATCGCCTCATGCAAAAGCGTTTTACTGACATAGCCGGAAAATAGCGGAATCCCTGCAATTCCCAGTGCGCCGGACGCGAATACGGCCTTCAGAAACGGCTTCCTTCGCCCATATCCGCGGATCTCGTTCAGATCCAGCCGATGCAGCTTCATATAAACCGCTCCGGCCGCCAGGAACAGTACCAATTTAAACAAAGAATGGTTCACCATATGCAGAAGAGTTCCCCGCGCTGCCAGACCGTTGTCCCTGCCCAGCAGGACCGTCATACCGATTCCCAACAGAATGAACCCGATCTGCGACACCGAAGAACAGGCCAGCGTCCGCTTCAGATCTACAGAAAACAACGCCAGAATGGCCCCTGTTACCATGGTCAGCACGCCGGCGGCCAGCACGAAGGCCCCCCATCTTCCGTCATACAGAAACAGGGAAGCAGAAACCGCAATGATCCCGTAGATCCCCGTCTTGGTCAGAATGCCGGACAGCAGCGCCGAAGCCGGGGCCGGGGCCGCCGGGTGCGCCTTCGGCAGCCAGATATGCAGCAGAAAAACGCCCGCCTTCGCCCCGAAGCCGAAGAACAGACAGCCGCCCGCCGCATAAAGCCGCGCTCTGGACATGGATCCCTGACCCTCTCCGGCCGGCATCGCGGACGCGGCCCGCGGGGAAATGATTCGCCGTCCCAGTTCACTGATATTCATGGTGCCGAACATATCGTAAAGAAGGAACAGCCCCATCAGCATGACCAGACCGCCGATCATGGCCACCGCCAGATAAGTATCAGCCGCCCGAAGCGCTTCTGCCGTCTCTTCCTGCGCCACCCACACCCAGGAGGCCAAGGACATGATCTCAAAAAACAGGAATGTCGTGAACAAATTGGCGGACAAAAACACGCCTATCGTCGCCCCCAGCGTCAGCAGCCAGAAGAAATAATACCGATCCTTTTTCCGGACGTGTTCAAAATATTCCTCTGAAAAGAGCGCCGTCATCAGCCACAGAAAGGACGCAATGAGACAGTAAACGGCACGAAAGCCGTCCAGACACAGATACATCCGCATTCCTGCGTCTCCCCAGAAGATATGCATCTGCCGGAAACCGTCCTGACGCCAGGCGAAAAACAGGATGAACAGGATCAGAAACCCCAGAAATTCCGCGCCTGTCACGGCCAGCGCCGCCAGATTCCTTCCGTTTTCCGATTTTCTGCCCGCCCACAGACAGGCGAACGCTCCCGCAAAGGGCAGGGCCAGCAGTGCCAGCAAAACAGAATCGCCGCTCATCAGATCACCCCGTTGGAAATATCCGTAAACAGTCCGACAATCGAATCCGAGCCCAGCCCGAACAGGATCATGAACACCACAAACACCAGCAGCGGAAGCAGCATCAGCCAATTCGGATCCAGCCGCATCCGACCGTTTTCGCCCGTCTCTCCGGCAGATACGGCTTCGGAGACTGCATTGCCCACCGCAGGCACATCTCCGGCCGCCGCCTCTATGGCGGATGCAGTTTCAGAGGCCGCCCCGCCCACGTCCTCCGACACGAAAAAGGCCCGCACCACGATAGAAAGCATATAGATCGCCGTCAGCAGCGCCGACACCAGAAGGGCCGCGATCCCCGCCCAGGCCAATGGCTGATCGCTCATCACAGCAGCGTTGGCCAGATACCACTTACTGATGAAGCCGCACAGCCCCGGCACTCCCATCAGAGCCAGCGCCGACACCGTAAACGCGGCGAACACTGCGGGCATTCGCCGCCCCAGCCCATTCAGCTCATACACATACTGCTTATCCGTCCGGTACATAACAGCCCCGGCGCAGAAAAAGGAACAGATCTTCATGACGGCATGGAACACCATATGAGCCAGCGCGCCCACCAGCCCCAGCGGTGTCATAACAGTCACACCGAACAGAATATAGGAAAGATTGCTGACCGTGGACCAGGCCAGCCGCCGCTTGATATGCGTCTCTTTCAGTGCCCGGCTGCATCCATATATGATAGTGAAGATCACCACAGCCATTACGGCCTGCTGTGCCCAGGTCCCCCGCAGAAAATCCACGCCATAACAGTACCAGGTCAGCCGGATGATGGCGAACGCGCCCGCCTTCACCACGGCCACCGCATGCAGCAGAGCCGTCACCGGCGTGGGCGCCACGCCCGCCTGGGGCAGCCAGGAATTGAAGGGACAGACCGCGGCCTTTACCCCAAAGCCCATGAAAGCGAACACATAGATCAAAAGCAGCGGAACGGTCTGCTCCGCCGAAAGCTCCTCCGAAAGCACGCCGCCATACGTGAAATTCAGCGTGGTCCCATACAGCATCAGAAACACAAGCCCAATGAACGCGAAAGCCGCACCGCCCAGGGAATAATATAGATATTTTCGGGCAGCCAGAACGGCCTCCCTGGTCAGCGTGTGCAGCACCAGCGGCACTGTGGACAGCGTCAGCAGTTCATAAAAAAAATACATGGTCAGCAGATCCTCCGCAAAGGAGATCCCCAGCGTAACCCCATACGTCATGGTGAAGAACATGAAAAACACCTTTTCATGCCGCTCTTTTTTCATATATTCAAAGGAATACAGCATGGCCAACGGCCAGAGAGCGCTCACCAGCCCCGAAAAAACCATTCCGCAGCCGTCCAGTCGAAAGGACAGGGACAGATTATTCACAAACTTCACTACCGGAATCGCTCCTGCGGGCCCTTGAACGATGAGCCCCCAGACCAACAGACTGGTGACAAGCATCAGCGCTTCCAGATAAATTTCCATATATATCCGTTTTCGAAAAGGCAGCACCGGCACCAATGCGCCCCCAAAAACGGGAAGCAATATGGCAGCAGGCATCCAAACAGGATTCATCCCCTTTTCCCCCTCTTATATCAACTGACCGGCCATGGTCGAAAAACCCTTGATCAACGGTCCGGACACCATTCCCAGCAGAACCGCCAACGCCGCCAACACGAGCAACGGAATCAGCATCCTCCTATCCGCCTCCGCTGCAGACTTGTGCGGCGTGATCCCGGCCGCATTTCCAGCCGCCGCTCTTTCCGCCGGCGCGATCTCTGCGATCGTTCCCGATGCAGCTTCCGTCAGCGCGATCTCCGCAGCTTCTCCCGCTGCGGCCCCGGCCTGCACGGACTCCGCCGGCACAGCGTCGGCCGCATCTTCCGCCGCATCCTTCCCGGGAAAAAAGCCCCGGGCCGTGACCGGCAGCAGATATCCGGCCGTCAGCAGCGCGCTCACCAGCAGTACCACCGGCCCCAGCCAGGAAAAGAACGGCAGCCCCGTACGCAGCGCGCCCATACAGAGATACCATTTGCTGATAAAGCCGCTGGCCGGCGGAACACCCACCAGCGCCAGCGCACAGAGCGTGAAGCACCAGAGCGTGACGGGCATCCGGCGCCCAACGCCGCGCAGCTCTTCCACCCTCTGTTTTCCGGTCCGGACGATAAACGCACCGGCGCACAGAAACAGCCCGCTTTTGATGAATGCATGAAACACCGTGTGCATCAGCGTGCCGGTCAGGGCAGCGGGCTCCAGCAGAAACAGACCGAACAGGATATAGGAGACCTGACTCACCGTGGAATAGGCCAGCCTCTTTTTCAGTCCGCCCTCCAGGTAGGCCAGCATGGACCCCAGAAAGACCGTGAGCAGGGAAAGCGTCAGCAGCACCGTCTGCACCCAGGTACCCTTGAGAAAGCCGGCCCCGAAAATATAATAAATCACACGGATGATCCCCAATACGCCGCACTTGACGATGAGACCGGAAAGCACTGCGCTGGCAGGCGCTGGCGCCGCGGGATGGGCCGTCGGAAGCCAGCCGTGGAACGGGAACATGCCGGCCTTTACGGAAAAACCGAGGATCATGCAGAATGCCGCCGCCAGCAGAATCCCGCGGTTATCCTTCGCCAGCCCCATATCCAGGACTCCTTTGGCCGTAAAGGTCAGCGTATTGGCAAAGCGATAGACAAAGAACAGCCCGAACAGCACCAGATACGCACCAAACAGAGAGTAAAAAAGATATTTCAGCCCCGCCAGGATCGACTCCTTCGTGCGGTCATGCAGTACCAGCGGCATGCTAAACAGCGTCATCATCTCATAAAAAAGATAAAACGTGATCAAATTGCCCGCATAGGCCAGCGCATTCATGGCGGCATACACCAGCAGATAAAATCCGAAAAACCTCCGGTTGTCCGCCTTTCCTTCCAGATAAGAAAACGCAAAGATTCCGGCAGCTGTCCATACCACGGTCACGGTCAGACCGAACATTCTTCCCGCGCTGTCCTGACGAAAAAACACGGGCAGACGGCTCGTGAGCGAAAAGAGAGGAAACGAAACCTCCCCCTGAAAAGCGACCAGGACCACAGACAGTGCCGTGAACGCCAAAGCGGCTCCAGCATACCGGACAAGCGCCTTTTCCTTCCGAAACGCCGGGAGCAAAAGCGCCAGAAGTCCCGCCGCCGCCGGAAACCATATGGGAAATAAAAGCAATGCAGATCGATCCATATCCATCTCTCCTGAAAAGTACGCCGCGTTTCTCTGAAAGCATCCGCGGCAGGCCGCATTCCTCCAAAAACTGAAACGGCACGGCCGCGCCGCACGCCCTTTTTTATCCGAACATATCCAGGCCGCTTCTGATCCATTCCACCACGGGCTGCGAAAGCATCCCCAGTGCGATATTCAATAGAATAAAGCAGACCAACACCGCCGCATAGACCGGCTCCTTGCGCACCGTGATGATCTCCCGGTCCATCCGCCGCTCCGGCACATAGATCCGGATCACTGTCTTCATAAAATAAATAGCATTGAGGATGGTGGAGACTGCCAGCGCGACAACGGCAGGAAGCATTTTATAAAAATGGCCCACGGAAGCCTCCGCGAACAGCAGCTTGCTCACAAAACCGGAAAACATGGGAACACCCACCATGGACAGCGAACCCACCGTAAACGCGACGCCCGCCATCCGGTGCCGGTAGCCCGCGCCGGTCAGATCGATAAAACGCCTGCTGCCCCGGGACACATCCGTCAGGCCAATGGCAGCGATAAACAGAAGGGCTTTGGTGGCGGCGTGGGATAAAATATGAAATATGCTGGCCGTCATGCCGATCTGCGTCCCCAGCCCGATGCCCATGTAGATATAACCGATCTGAGCCACGCTGGAAAACGCGATCATCCGCCGGATGTCGTTCTCCCGAATGGCGCTGACGGAACCGAAGATCATGCCCAGCACGCCGAACACGAAAAGCACATCGATGATCCTGCTGCGCGCGAACACCTCAAAGCCGATGACTCTGTAAATGATCTTGATCAGCAGAAAAATGTATCCTTTGGAAACCAGGCTGGACAGCATGGCCGCGGAGGATACCGTAGAATACCCGTAGGCGTCCGGCAGCCAGGTATGGAACGGATACAGTGCGCTCTTGATGGCGAGACCGGCGCTGATCAGCCCAATGGTGACGGTGAGCGGCACCGTATATGCGCCCTGTTCCATGAGCTGCACCACGGCTTCCCGGATATTGGACATCAGCAAATGTCCCGTCAGATCATAGAGAGTGCACAGACCCATCAGAAACAGGCCGGACCCCAGCAGGCTCATGATCATATAGCGCACCGCCGCCTCGATGGTGCGCCCGTTCTGCCGAATCATGATCAGACCGCAGGCGGAAATCGTGTTGATCTCCACAAAAACATAGGCGGTGAACAGGTCGTTGGTATACACCAGCGCCAGCAGCGAACTCAGCAAAAGATCCACCATGATATAATACAGGTTGTGTTTGCTGTATTCCACCTCGCCAACCAGCTTCTTCTGACCGCCCGCCATGGACAACAGCATAATGATACAGAAAAACAGGGCCATGCCGGCCTCCAGGACGCCTGCCCGGATCTCATTGCCCCAGGGCGCCGGAAAATGCCCCATCCAGTAGACGAAAGGCTCCCCCGTCCCGGTAAGATACGCCAGCAGGACCGCGGAAAGAATGCCCACCGTCACGATGAGCGCGGTGTTGAGCCATTTCGCGGCCCGGGGCGGCAGCACGGAACTGACGATCCCGGCAAACATGGAGAGGATGATGGAGAAAAAAGGAAAGTTCTGCACGAACCGCATCACAGCCCCTCCTTTTTCAGCCGCATGGAAATCTCA
>CANQTI010000100.1 GCA_947626725.1 uncultured Eisenbergiella sp. | reverse complement strand
CACTGTCCCCGCTGGACGAAATCGCCGCTCATCACCGCCACGATATAGTCGGCGCCGGTAAGGCTGCGGGTGCGCTCCAGATGAAATTGATGTCCGTTGTGAAACGGGTTGTATTCGGCGATGACGGCGGCTGTTTTCATGATCGGGTTCCTTTCGCGGTCAGACAGGACGGTTTCATTTCGGTGTGTCTTGCAGGAGGCGGCGATGGCCTTTGCGGAAGACCCGGATCGGCTTTCGCGCGCAGGACGGTCGCTATGCCGCTATTATACCGTCAAATGTCCCGGCTGGCAACCCGCATCTCCATCTCTCCCGGCCGGGGCGGCCTTCGTTTTTGTGAAAAGCGACATTGTGCCTCATTTTGTGCAAGATTTTCGCGAAAAATCTCTTGTATACAAAAAATGAAAATGGTATGATGTAAGCAGTTACAAAACAGGTTTTTCAAAGGACCGCCGTTTTGTGAAAATGAGAAGGTGTCACGAAAGGAGAGTACAGGGGTATGTCTTATATTGACATTATCAAGGACAAGGCGAGAGCCGACAAGAAAACGATTGTACTGCCGGAGACCAACGACAGGAGAACGCTGATCGCGACCGCGCATATTCTGGAAGAGGATATCGCCAATATCGTCATGGTCGGCAACGAAGAGAAGATCATGGACGGCGCGCGCTGGCTGGAGCTGGATCTGACCGGCATCGAAGTAGTTGACCCCAATAAGTGTGACAAATTTGCCGAATATGCGAATATTTTGTATGAGACCAGAAAGCATAAGGGCATGACCCTGGAAAAAGCGACGGAGATTCTGCGCACCGATTATCTGACCTTCGGCGTGGTGATGGTGAAGGCCGGCGATGCGGACGGCATGGTGGCGGGTGCCTGTCATGCCACTGCGGATACACTGCGTCCGGCGCTGCAGATCTTAAAGACCGCGCCCGGAACGAAGCTGGTTTCCGGCTTTTTCATCATGGATGTTCCGGATTGCGAGTATGGGGATGGCGGCACCTTCCTGTTTGCGGACTGCGGTCTGAATCAGGATCCTACCTCGGAGGAGCTGGCAGCCATTGCGGATTCCAGCGCCAAGAGCTTTAAGGTCCTTGTGGGTTCCAGGCCGGTTGTCGCTATGCTGTCCCATTCCACCAAGGGCAGCGCGAAGCATCCTCTGGTCGATAAGGTGGCGAAAGCGGTGGAGATCGCTCATGCCGAATATCCCGGTCTGGTGGTGGACGGCGAGCTGCAGCTGGATGCCGCTCTGGTGCCGGCGGTGGCGAAGTCCAAGGCCCCCGGCAGCGAGGTGGCGGGCAGGGCGAATGTGCTGATCTTCCCGAATCTGGACTGCGGCAATATCGGCTACAAGCTGGTGCAGCGGCTGGGCAAGGCGGAAGCTTACGGCCCCATGCTGCAGGGCATTGCCAAACCCGTCAACGATCTGTCCAGGGGCTGCTCCTGGGAGGATATTGTGGGCGTCGTGGCGCTGACGGCGGTACAGGCGCAGCTCATGTAAGAGATGCGGTACGGCCGGTATAAAGTTTAGGAGGAAATAGGAGGATTTGAATCATGAATATTCTGGTTATCAACTGCGGAAGCTCCTCTTTGAAATTCCAGCTCATCGACGCGGAAACGGAGAAGTTGACAGCAAAAGGATTATGTGAGAGAATAGGGATCGATGGCAGTCAGATCACGTTTTCGCCTGCGGGCGGCGAGAAGATCGTGCGCCAGGTACCCATGCCGGACCATAAGGAAGCGATCCGGTATGTGCTGGAGGCGTTGACCGATGAGAAGACCGGTGTGGTAAAGAGCCTGAAAGAGATCGGTGCGGTGGGACACCGCATCGTGCACGGCGGAGAGAGCTTTGCCGAGGCGACCATCATCACGCCGGAGGTGAAAAAGGCCATCGAGGACTGCATCGATCTGGCTCCGCTGCACAATCCGGCGAATCTGATCGGTGTGGACGCCTGTGAGGCGCTGATGCCCGGTGTTTCCATGGTGGCTGTTTTTGATACGGCTTTTCATCAGACCATGCCGGAAGAGGCGTACCTGTACGCGATTCCGTACCGCTACTATGAGCAGTATAAGATCCGCAGATACGGCTTCCACGGTACCAGCCACGATTATGTTTCTCACAGGGCTGCGGAACTGCTCGGCAGGCCGTATGAGGATCTGAAGATCATCGTCTGTCATCTGGGCAACGGTGCTTCCGTATCCGCTGTGAAGAACGGGAAATGTGTGGATACATCCATGGGCCTGACCCCGCTGGAAGGACTGATCATGGGAACCAGAAGCGGTGACCTGGATCCCGCCATTCTGGAGTTTATCGCCAATAAGGAAGGCAAGTCTCTCAGCGAGATCATGACCGTTTTGAATAAGGAATCCGGCGTTCTGGGGCTTTCCGGCGGGCTTTCTTCCGATTTCCGGGATCTGGAGAACGGATCTGTACAGGGGGCGAGAGCGCTGAAGGCGTTCGCGCTGCGCACGGCCAAATATATCGGCGCCTATGCGGCGGCGATGAACGGTGTGGATGTCATCTGCTTCACGGCCGGTGTCGGCGAGAACAGCGTGAATGTCCGCGCCAGCATCTGTAAAGATTACCTCGGCTATCTCGGCATCGGGATCGATGACGAGGCGGCGAAAGTGCGCGGAGAAGAAAAGGAAATTTCTACCCCCGATTCCAAAGTGAAGGTGCTCGTGATTCCGACCAATGAAGAACTGGCGATCGCAAGGCAGACCTATGCCCTTGTGAAATAGGACAGGAGAAAGTATACATCCCGGTTTTCTTCTGTCGTGAGCGGAAGATACCGGCGGCCGCGGCCGCTTTTGGATAAAGGACGGAAAAGAAATGGCAGGAATCGGAACAGAAACGCTGGATAGTTTAAATACGCTGGTATTTAGCAGTCTGGAATTTCTGTTTCGATACCTGCCTCTTTTTTTGCTGATCCTCTTTCTCATTCCGAAAAAGATGCGCTGCCTGTGGCTCCTGGCGTACAGCCTGCTTCTCTATTGGGCGGGAGAGCCCGGGTATGTATTTCTGCTTCTGGGCATGGCTGTGGTGAATTTCTTATTCGGCCTCAGTCTTGAAGTAAGAAAGAGCGCCTCTTTGGAAGCGCCTGAAGAGACAGCGAAAGGACAGCCGTTTTGGGAGCAGCGGACAGAAGTACGGCCCGTGGGGGAATGGCAGGAACTGTTTTTGCGGGATCCGGAAGAAGACAGCCCGCGAAGGAAGATCCTGTTTATTCTGGCAGTTTCCTGCAATTTGCTGCTGTTGGCCTGGTTTAAACTGAACAACGCGTTTGACAAAAGTTTTCTGCTTCCCGTCGGACTGAGCTTTTACATTTTCAAAAATCTTTCTTATTTGAGCGACGTATACAGGGGGACAATTCCCGCGGAACACTCTCCGGTTCGATTTGGCGCATATCTGTGTATGTTTCCGCAGATCGTGTCGGGGCCCATCATGCGCTATTCGGATGCGCTGAAGGGATTCTGTTTTGAACACCGTTTTTCTCTTTACAGGCTGGAGAGCGGCGTGAAACGGATTGCTGCGGGATTGGCGGCAAAGGTACTGATCGCGGATCGTCTGGGCATCTTGTGGAACGATCTGCAGACGATCGGTTTTGAAAGCATTTCGACGCCGCTGGCCTGGCTGGGGGCAGCGGGATACTCACTGCAGCTTTATTTCGATTTCTGGGGCTATTCCATGATTGCGGTGGGGATCGGCGAGATGATCGGTCTTCCGGTGATCCGCAATTTCCATCACCCTTACGCGGCCCGTTCCGTCAGCGAATTTTATCGCAGATGGCACATGACCCTGGGTAATTTTTTCCGGGATTACGTGTATATTCCGCTGGGAGGAAACCGGAAGGGGATGGTGCGGACGGTGTGCAATCTGCTGTTCGTGTGGCTGCTCACCGGGCTCTGGCACGGAAACAGCGTCAATTTTTTGCTCTGGGGACTTTTGCTGGGCCTGCTCGTTGCGGCGGAGCGGCTGGCGCTGCGGCCTTTCCTGGAAAATCACAGGCTGTTATCCCATCTGTATGTGCTTGTGGTGCTGCCGCTGACCTGGATGGTATTTGCCATTCCGTCCCTGTCGGAAATGGGCATTTATTTTCTCCGGCTGTTTCCCCTGGCAGGCCGGCCTGCCGCGGTGAACCCGGGAGATTTCCTGAAGGAACTTAAGATTTTCGCACCGACGCTGCTTGCTGCCGCGGTCTTTTGTGTCCCGGCGGTGGGGCGCTGGTGTGAGCGGCATAAAAATAATACCGCTGTAATAATAGCTTTATTTTTTCTGTTTTGGCTGTCCGTCTATCAAATGGCGAACGCTGTGAACAACCCGTTCATGTATGCGAATTTCTGACCGCGCGGGCGGAGCCTCGAGTTTTTGATTTTTGTTGCAAAACAGGTTTTGGGACTGGTAAAGATGAAATTGCTGAAAAGATGTCCGCTGGTGATCATGCTTGCAGTCAGCACGCTTGTACTGACCTTGACGGCACATGCGAATCGGGAGGGCAGATACAGAGAATATCAGAAAAGACAGAATATGACACCGATGCTGTCTGCGGTTTTCGAGGGCGCGAAGGACGGCGTTTTTCCATGGAGCCGGGAAGATGATACCCTGCTGACAATGGCGGACGCTGCTCCGGAAGAAGGAGCTGCCGGAGAAGAGGGCCCGCAGGGGGGAGAGGAGAGCATTTCTGAAAAGCCCCCTTCCGGGAATGATACGGATGCTGCGGCGCCGAAGGAAGACGATGCGGACGGAGAAGGAGAAGGGGAAGAACAGACAGGAGAAGGCGGAAATACGGAAAGCGAGCCATTCCCGGAGGCTGAGGAAACGGCGGTATCAGAATCCGGATCAGGCGCAAAGGAAGAGGGGACGGAGCAGGCGGGCGGAACGGAGCCGGTCACAGGGGAAATGCCGTCCGGACAGGGGGTGGAAGAAGAAAACGGTGCCCCATGGACCGAAGAGGCATGGAATGAGGATCTCACCTATGACTATGTACCGGTGGATGAGACGTATCTGGATGACGCTTTGTTTATCGGTGATTCCCGTACCCAGGGACTTTTCGAATACGGCGGCCTGGAGGACCATGCGGTATTTTACTGCAAGACTTCCCTGACGATCTATGATCTCTTTAAAAATGATCTGGCCTTTATCAAGACGAATTCCGGAAATCAGACCCTCACGCAGGCGCTGTCTGAACGGCAATTTGGCAAAATCTACCTGATGTTGGGGATCAATGAGATGGGAACCGGCACGCCGGAGAGTTTTTTTACGGAGTATGCAAAGGCGGTTTTGAAAATTCGGGAGCTGCAGCCGAACGCCATTCTGTTTGTGCAGGGGATTATGCATGTGGCGACGCAAAAAAACGCTGCGGACCCTATTTTCAATAATTTCAATATCGATGTGAGAAATGTGGAAATCCAGACGCTGGAAAATAAGAGGGACATTTTCTATCTGGATGTCAATGAAGTTGTCTGTGATGAAAACGGAAACCTATTTGACGATTGGACATTCGATCAGGTGCATCTGAAGGGAAAGTACTACCAAATATGGAAAGATTTCCTGCTGCAGCACGGTATCGTGCGGACACAGGGATAAAAAAGACCGGGGAACCGGTCTTTTTTATCCCTGTATGGCATGGGGTTATCCAGCCCTCTATCGGTTTGGCCGGAAGCATCCTGTCCGTCAGGATATGGCAGATCGGGCAGTGCGCACATAAAAAACGTCCCTGCACAGAATGCATAGACTTACGGAAAGCCGTTTATACATTTCTCACAAAATTCACATGTCTTGGTTGCGTTCTTCGACATGTCATGATAAAATGGTCGCACATCAAAAATTCTGAAAATCGATTGGCAGATTTTGAAAATCAACGCAGCAGTTTCATGTAAAATTCCTTTTTCTTTGAATAATCGGGACGGGATGGGACGGAGGTCTTTTTGCCGTGCAAAAACATGGGAGGGTGCAGAAATATGGGAGGAAAAAGTCTGTGAAAACGATCAACAAAAAGACGTTTTTGGGGAAACTGAAAAGGAAGCAAAAGAGGAAAGGAGGGGGCGAAAAAAGAACGGCTGTCTGCATGATCGTCGTCTTGGGGCTGGGCGCGGTGCTCTGGAGCGGCCTGACATTGGTCCGCGAAAACCAGGAGAAGGCGCAGGAAGCAAAAAGACGGGAGATAGAGCTGGAGATCCGGGACCGTCTCTGGAATGAGATGGCGGAAGCGGCCGGCTATCTGAAGAAGCTGGACGATAGCATTGCGCAGAATCAGGAACAGTTGGAGGAAGTTAACGGACAACTGATAGGGAGACAGGAAACGCTTCTGGAAGTGGAAACTACCCAGAAAAAACTGACGGAAAATGCCGCGGACGTGTCCGTGCGCGTTTCAGAAATGGAAGAGCAGACTGTGACACAGATCATGGGTCTGCAGGAGAACATGCAGTCCGTGCGGGATGAGATTCTGCGCGCTATGGACAAAATGGCCGCAAGTCTGAGGGCCATGGAGGCAGGCGAATATGATTCACTGCAGAATCAGGAAGCGCTCCTTGCGGAAATAGAGCGGGTCAATGGGGATATCAGAGAGATCGGCAAAGCGGCCGATTTGCTGAAGGGGGACCTGTATCAGGCGCATGACGGCCTGGAAGGGCTGATCGAAGCGCTTGAAAAGCGCGGTATCAAGGGAAATGAAGAGCTGCTGACGGCATTGTCGGTGTCGGAGGCGAAGCTGCAGAAAGTGATGGAGTCAGAAATGGTCCAGCTGTCCGGGAAACTGCAGGAAGCCGGAGAACTTCTGGATGAAAGCCTGGAGCTGCTTTGTTTGGCCGTCGAGGAAGATTTTGAGGCGCTTCAGGCCGCCATGGACGGGCATTTCCAGCTGCTGCAGACTGACGCGGAAGAAAAATTTGACGCCCTGCAGTCGACGGCGGATGAAAATTTCAAAGCAGCGCAGGAAACGGCAGATAAGAATTTCCATGCAGCGCAGACGGCGGCCGACGATCGTTTCAATGTCATGCAGTCCACCGCGGAGAAGAACCTCCGCGATCTGCAGACAGACGCGGAAGAAAAGTTTGGCGCCCTGCAGTCGACGGCGGATGAAAATTTCAAAGCAGCGCAGGAAACGGCAGATAAGAATTTCCATGCAGCGCAGA
>CANQTI010000099.1 GCA_947626725.1 uncultured Eisenbergiella sp. | reverse complement strand
AACGTCGCCAAGGCCGGCTTTTTCTCTTCCGACCGTACCATCGAGGAGTACAACAGGGACATCTGGCACCTGGGCTGATACGAATACCCAATAAAACAAGCCATTCGCGACGGTCTTATTATGTGCGAAACAGAAGCTGCGCTGAAAACCGTTCGTTTCTTATCTCAATGGGAATTAAAGGAGAAATCATCAGCACGCCGAGCCATAGCGAGGACAGCGTTTCTGTAATTTTGGACGATGGGAATTGTATTGTTGGCGATTTGGAACCTATCGAATTTTTGGACGCTTATGAAGATAATCCGGGGCTTGAAAAAGGCTGGAGCCGCGTTATGAGCTATAAGCCAAAGAGAATCTTATATGCCCATGCAAACGAAAAAGTAATGATATAGTGTGGTAGAGATTCCTGTTTTTTGAGTGTGTGAAACGAACTCTGTAAATACAGATCTTCTATGATAATTGTCAAGGCCGAGGGCATGAAAAAGCCCCCCGGCCTTTGCTTTATATTTGGTACAGCGGGGCATCAGGAAGGCCAGGAACAGCTTTCCCTTTGTGAAAAAGAAAGTAAGCAGTGTCTTATTGGATTCCCGTGAAGAGTGTGTCCATCTCAACAAAAGAAGGAAACTGCAGTGCCTGGAAATTACTGTAAGACTGGCCAATAAAAGCGGATCGGTCCGTGATCTATGTGTTATGACATTTCCGGGTCCGGTAAACTCCACGGGGATAATAGAAGGTGGAATTTACAATTTCATTTTTGGCGATATGATTTGACAGCAGTTTTATCTAGCATTCAGGTTCCTTTCGTTGTATAATTTTATCAGGGACGACCTATAGTTCTTTATGATAAAGTAATCGTGCTGCGGCGCCTTTCACTCTAGGATAGTACATATTTTTTCTGTTTCATTGCTATGCACATGGGTGATCAAGAAAAATAGGCTTTTGAATCAATTCCTGCTCGGCGGAAGATTATAATGATCGGTGTGATCTTCTGCCGGTGTGCTGTGCGAATAGAGAACGGTGTTTTTGAATACAGATTGGTGAATATTTTTAGAAGGCCAATACGGATATATTCAGGAGAAACCGGATGAAATATTTGAATTGCAGCGTGGTATTTGATCCGTCAAAGAATATGCTGTTATTCTGCAAACGGACGAAGGACCCCTATAAAGGGCTTTATAATTTTGTCGGCGGCAAGGTGGAGCGCGGTGAAAATCATCTGGATGCGGCATATCGGGAACTGCAGGAGGAAAGCGGGATCGGAAAGGAAGACATCTGTCTTTTCAGACTGATGGATCTCGTATATTACGCACAGGGCTTTATCCTGGAAATATATGTAGGAATGCTGCGGAGGGACGTAACGCTGGTAGAAGAGATCAATCCGCTGGTGTGGCTGCCGGTTACAGAAAATTTCGCGGATCCGGACAGGTTTGCCGGGGACCAGAATATCGCTCATATTGTGAACATGGCCTTAAAATTTCCTCTGGAGGAAAGTATTCAAAAGAGTATCTCCGGTCCGCCTGTCAATGTGCCTGAAAACAGGCAGTGAAAATGAACCATGAGAGCGGGCGGTGAGAATGAACCACGAGAACGGGCAATGAAACCAGACTGTGAGAACAAGGAATGAAACCGGGCCGTGAGAACAAGGAATGAAACCGAACCGTGAGAACGGGAAGACGGAACATATTCGATGAAGGAGAACGGAAGGACGAAAGAGATGAGGCACATGAAAAAATGGCTCCTGTCCGCACTGGCGGTGATGGCAGCTGTCAGCCTGTCAGCCTGCAGCGAGCAGCGCACCGGGACGCTCAGGGTCGGTGTGAAGGCGGATGTGGCAAATTTCGGACTTTATGACGAGGAATCTGGACGGTATTCCGGCATGGAGATCGATCTGGCGCAGCAGATCTGCGAGGATCTGGGCTACAGCGGGGCGCAGTTTGTGACCGTCACCAGCACAGACCGCGAGGAGATGCTGGATACGGGAAAAGTGGATATGGTCATCGCTACCTTCACGATCACCGACGAGAGGCGGGAAAAGTACCATATCTCGCCGGTTTATTATACGGACAGCGTGGCCGTCATGGTGGAGGATTCCAGCCTGATCACGGATATGGCCGGTTTCAGGGACTGCCGGGTAGGCGTCATGAAAGGGACCATTCATGCCAGACTGTTCGCGGAGCATTTGGCGAGACAGGGAATCATTCCGGCCTTCGACGAAGACAGTTTTGAGCCCTCGTCCTTTGACGGCGGCGTGACATTTGCGGAATATGATGTCTATCAGGAAATTTCCGATGCGCTGGAATACGGGGAGATAGATGCGTTTATCGCCGACTGGTCGATTTTAAACGGTTTCCGCGGAGCGGGACGGACGATCCTGGAGGAGACCTTTTCCACACAGGAATACGGCGTTTTTATATGAAAAATTCGCCGCTCGCCGATCGGATCGACGAGGCGGTAAAAAACCGGCTGGCGGACGGAACCATTGACAGTCTGAAGATGAAATGGAGGAATTGATCAGGGGAAAAGCGAGGGAAAAGGCAGAGGCTTTTCAGAGGGATTTCTCCGGGAATCGCTATATGGCTGTACGTATGATCATAGCTGCCGTACTGTCTCTGGCGGTGATCGTCTGAGCGGTGTCCGTGATCGCCGCGGCGCGGCTGACGCTGTCGCGGGATCAGCTCTTTAAAGTCAATCGCACCAGGATCGGCACGGTGCTCCAGGGGCTGGAATCCGGCGGACTGGAGAATGACGAGCTGGTTGATGAGTACGATCAGTTTTATATCGCAAAGCTGAAAAACACATGGTACTACTGTGACAGTCTCCTGAGCGGAGCTTTGAACAGCGGATCCGTCCGGAATGCGAAAAACGCCTTTGATGACAGCTTCGTCCGGGATGCGGCGGAATATGCCGGTGTGGAAGCGGCAGCGGTCATCGACAGCGAGGGAAATACATATGCGGCCTGGGGCTGCGATTATGATTTTACCAGGAAGCGTTTCCGGATGCTGCGGGAACAATTTCGGGAGGACGGTACATCGGAGCCGTTCAGCATTTTCTACGCGGACGGCACGAGACGTTTTTACGGGATCCAGATGCGTTCCGGGTATATCCTGGTCTTTGCCGTAAACTGGACGGAGGCGGAAAAGAATCTCGATGCCATGACCTCCTGGGAAGCGGTCCTGCGCAGTATGGTCGGCCTGGATACGGTTTCCGTCGCCGTTTCCCTGCAGGATTATTCTTTCCTCTACAATCCGATTGATAATCTGACCGGAAAGGACGCGCTTCAGAACGGCGTGCCCGTTGAGGCGCTGGGTGAGAGCTACGAAGGGGTGCTTACCTTCGGCGGGGAGGAATGGTGTGCCGTCGGCAGGCGGTGGAACGACGCCGCTGTATTTGTGCTGACGAGAATGGACGTCGATTTCGCCAACGATCTGGTGCTGATCGTTTTCGTTTCTATCATATTTATCATTTTTGTGATCCTGATCAGCACCTATGCCACCATCATCAACCGGGACAATATTCGTATCGGCAGGATGCCCCGTTATGCCGCATTGCTGAAAGGCCGGCTTTTCTTCAACATCACGGTGGCGAAGAAGCTGCTTCCCATCGCGGTCCTGGGGATTGCGGCCACGGCCGGCATGACTTACTATCTTCAGTCGGTGAACGCGCTGTCCGCTATGGCCTATGAGTCGAATGCCGCCATCGATGAGTTCAGAAGCTGGCAGGCCAGAAATACCCGCTCCGCCGAAACGCTGAATGCGGAATATAAGGCGCTGTACCTGGATAAATGTGAAATGCTGGCGTCTCTGCTGGAAGAGAATCCGCAGTATATTTTTGATTATGATCCGGAAAGTGAAAATGTACATAAGCATCCGATAGAGAAGGATGCTTCCGGCCGGACCGTCGGCGGTACGGACAGCTACGGAAATCCGGTCTATTCGGCCGACAATCACCCATTCCTGCAGAAGCTGGCTCAGATCAATGCGGTCGAGCGCTTCCAGATCATTGATGAGAGCGGACGGACGATGGCTTCCAACGACGACCAATGGTATTATGTCCTGACCGACGGGGAGGAGAACCAGTCCTATCCTTTCTGGGAGATCCTGGAGGAACACAGGGATTCCTATGCGCAGGATCTGGAGCTGGATGACGACGGGAATTATTCGCAGTATATCGGCAGTGCGTTTTACTATTATACGGTGCGGAACGAGGATGGGAGCACCGGCTATGTGCCGAGGAGCTCTTATCAAAAGCAGCTGGATGGGGAGTGGGACGGGAGCCCGATCCAAAAGCATCGGGGACTTCTGCAGATCAGCATCGCGCCGGAGCGGCTGCAGACGGTGATGGAGACCGCTACCCTGGCCTACGTGGCGGATCATACGACGATCCATGGTACCGGTTTTACGGTAGTCTGCGATACGGATGAGGCGCATACCTGTATTTACTCCCCGAAATCCGCGGATATCGGGCGCTCCGCCCTGGACATGGGCTGCAGCGAGAACGCGTTCAATTCGTCGGGAGAGATGTACAACAGTATCGAGACCGTGAACGGAAAGGGCTATTTCCTGACGTTCAAGCTGGTGGACGACCTGTATATCGGGACGGCGGTGCCGCTGGATATGGTGTACGCCACGAGGGACCGCATTGCGCTGGCCGCATTTTTCGCGGCGCTCATCGGTCTTCTGCTCCTCTGCGTTTATGCCTGCTTTTTCGGAACGTGCGAGGAGAAGCTGTATATTGAAAATGCCGATGAAGCGGAGCGGCGGGCCCGCAACGCGCAGGATCTCATCACGGTGACCATGCCTTCCGGAAGGACCCGCAGGGTTCGCCCGGCCACCGCCCGGTGGGATGCGGAATATATTCCGTGGGAGGAGAAGACGCCGGGGCAGAAATTTTTGGCGGTGGCGAGCGTGATCTTCCATTTGTTCGCGTTTTTCCTGTTCGTCTGCATCATGGTGTCCCGCAAGGGAATCTTTGAGATTGACGCCATCAATTATGTGTATGAGGGCGTATGGACGAAGGGATTCAATATTTTCGCAATGACCAACTGCGCGATCACGCTGATCATGGTCTTTGTTGTGGCCAATGTGCTGGAGATCGTGATCAACCAGTTGACAGGCAATATCGGCAGCGGGGCGGAAACGCTGGGTCATCTGGTCGCTTCGGTGCTCAGCTACGGAACGGCATTGTTCGCGGTATTTTATTTCCTGTATTTATGCGGGCTGGATCCCGCCAGTTTCCTGGCCTCTGCGGGGATCCTTTCGCTGATCCTGGGCCTTGGCGCGCAGAGCATGATCCAGGACATCCTGGCCGGTGTGTTTATTGTCTTTGAGGGAGAGTTCCGCGTGGGCGATATCGTGACCGTCGGGGATTTCCGGGGGCATGTTCTGGATATCGGGCTGCGGACCACCAAGATCCAGGATGGGTCCAGAAATATCAAGGTATTTAATAATTCAAACCTGTCAGGCATCATCAATATGACGAAAGAGGCGTCTTTTGCGGGCATCAACGTGAGGATCGGGTATGAAGAGTCTCTGGAACGGGTGGAGGCGGTTCTGGCAAAAGAGCTGCCGGAAGTGCGGCACAGGCTGCCGACCATCATGGATGGGCCGTTCTATCGGGGTGTGTCGGCCCTGGGCGACAGCGGTGTGGTGCTCCAGATCTCGGCCCTGTGCAAAGAGCAGCACCGGACCGTGCTGTGCCGTGAACTGAACCGGGAGATCCTGCTGATTTTTAAGCGGAATCATATAGGGATCCCGTTCCCGCAGGTCACGCTCAATGGTCCCCAGGGAAATGCGGAGGGAGCGAATGAGAAGGAGACGACAGAAGACGGACTGTCTGCAGAGGAACAGGAGCTGATGGATGAAGAACAATAAATGCTTCACGGGGATGGCGTGTGCGGCTGTGGTTTTCGTGTGTGCAGTGATGGCCGTGCCGCCGGTGACTGCGGCTGGAGCGGAGATGCCGGCGGCCGGAGCGGAGATATCGGAAGCGGGTGCGGCGCGGCAGGAGACGGAAGCAGCGGCGGCTGATGCACCGGACACGGACAGTGCCGGAGCGCAGGACGGGTCTGCCGCGGACGCAACGGCCACCGGCACGGCGGTCCTGTTGACGGCAGGTGTCTATACGGCCGCGCGGAAGCAATGGAACGAGAAGAAGAAGGAAAAGCAGAAGCCGAAGGAATACGTGTATTTTGAGAACCACACGAAGAACGGCACCCTTCGGGAGGAAGAAAAACGGACAGACTGAAGAAAAGCACACGAACGAAAGAAAAACAGACGGATTGAAGGAAAATAGTTTTCTGCTGTTTTTCGTCTTGCGCATCGTTCCTTTTTTCGCTATAATAGGCAAGGAAGAAAAAAATTAACTAGTTAACTGAAAGGAACGGCGAAGAACAAGTGGAAAATGAAAAAGTGAAAAACGAGAACAAAATGGGCGTCATGCCGGTAAACCGGCTGCTGCTGACCATGTCGCTGCCGATGATGGCGTCCATGCTGGTACAGGCGCTGTACAATATTGTGGACAGCATTTTCGTGTCCCGCATCAATGAGAACGCGCTGACGGCGGTTTCGCTGGCGTTCCCGATCCAGTCGCTTCTGATCGCCTTCAGCGGCGGCACTGGCGTGGGCGTCAACGCGCTGCTGTCCCGGGCGCTGGGGGAAAAGGATTACAATACGGCCAACAAGGCCGCCATGAACGGATTGTTTCTCGCCGTCGCGACCTATGTCGTGGCGATGGTGGCGGGGCTGTTCGCGGCGCGTCCCTTTTATCTGGGACAGACCCGGGACGAGCAGATCGTGGGATACGGTGTGCAGTATCTGAGTATCGTCTGCATTTTTTCCATTGGGATGCTGTTTCAGATGATGCTGGAGAGGCTGCTGCAGTCCACCGGACTGACGGTCTATTCCATGATCAGCCAGATCGCCGGGGCGGTCACCAACGTGATCTTTGACCCGATCATGATCTTCGGTTTGTTCGGTTTCCCCAAAATGGGCGTCGCGGGCGCGGCGGCGGCCACGATCTTTGGCCAGTGCCTGGCAGGCGGGCTGGCGCTGTATTTCAATCTGAAGTTCAATAAGGAGATCCGTCTGGGACTGCGGGGCTTCCGGCCGGAACTGCGCATCATCAAAAGAATTTACGCGGTGGGCATTCCGTCCATCATCATGCAGGCCATCGGTTC
>CANQTI010000098.1 GCA_947626725.1 uncultured Eisenbergiella sp. | reverse complement strand
AGGCGGAAAGCATTTTGCTGGAGGGGTATGAGGTCACCGGGGACAGCGTCCTCTTGCAGAATTATGCGGCCACGGTCCTGAATGATGCGGTGGAACAGATCAATTCCGGAAATGTGACATATGTCACCGCGCAGCGCTGTCTGGACGTGCTGGAGAAGGTGCCGGCCGAAACGCAGGCGGCGGATCTGCTCACGACCTGCGCGCAGCGCCTTTTGCAGACAGGGGATCAGAGCTTTGTGCTTTTGGACGGCCTGGACGGCAGCAGCGGCTTTCCGGAATATCAGGATTTTGCGGATCGGCTTTTGACGGCGGCGCAGGGGAATCCGGCGCTCTATCTGCCGGCGGTGGAGGCTTTCTGCGTGATTCCGGTGCAGGAAGTTTATCTGAGTCTTTCTCATGCGGCGGATTACCGGGCGCTCCTGGAACGCGCGGAGGCGCTGGGGGCGGCAGGCGCGGGAGAGCTTCTGGCCTGTCTGGATAAGCAGAGCGAGATCAGCGCCTATTTTGCCCCTATGTTTGAGAATTTTGAACGGGGAAATTTTGAGGCGGCCAAATCCTTTATCGTTGGAGATGAATATAAAGTGATCCGTGACAGCTTTATTGAGGGTGTTATGGATTACTGGTATGGATACTCTTATGTGCCTGTGACAAAAGAGGCCATCGTTTTTCTGCAGACAGAGAACGGCCGCATGTTTTCCTACGTGGAGGACAGCAATCTGGTGGACCCGACAGGGACGATTCGGGTGTTGGGACAGACCATGAAGGATATGGGAGTACAGCGGACCGGTATTGAGTATGTCCCCGCCTACGATCCCGCATTTTATTATCCTCATACGGAATATGAGATCATATACTGGAACACAATGGTGACAGGAGATGCTACGGTTCACAGCACGGTGGTTTCCAGGATGAATTACCGGTTTGCGGAAAAGATATTTCTGGCGGACCGGACGGAATCGAACATGATCTATGATTGGGGCGGTCCGAATGAAAAGCGGAAAAAAGAATAATATCAACATGACGGAAGGCGCGCCGGGGAAGAAACTGTTCCTCTTCGCGCTTCCTATGATTTTGGGCAACTTGTTTCAGCAGTTTTACAACATGGCGGATTCCGTCATCGTGGGGCGGTTCGTGGGAGAAGACGCGCTGGCGGCGGTGGGCGCTTCTTATGCGCTGACCACCGTTTTTGTCATGCTGGCCATCGGCGGCGGCAACGGCTCCGCGGTCGTCACTTCTCAGTACCTGGGGGCGGAGCAATACAGGCGGATGAAGACCTCGGTCTCCACGGCGCTGCTCTCGTTTCTGCTGGCGAGTCTGGCGTTGGCCGTTTTCGGCCTTTTTTGTTCCGGCGGGATTCTGCGGGCGCTGCATACGCCGGAAAATATCCGGCAGCAGGCGGAGCTCTATCTGCGAATTTATTTTACGGGACTGCCCTTCCTGTTCATGTACAATGTGCTGGCGTCCATGTTCAATGCCATGGGGGATTCCCGCACACCGCTGTATCTTCTGGTCTTTTCTTCTCTGCTGAATATTTTTCTGGATATCGTCTTTGTGACGCGGTTTGGCTGGGGTGTGGCAGGCGTGGCCGTCGCCACGGTGCTGGCCCAGGGAATTTCCGCGGTGATTTCTTTTTGTCTGCTGCTTTCGCGTCTGGCGGGATACGGGGAAGCGGAGGAGAAAGAAGCACACGGAGCCGGAACGGCGGCAAGGGCTGAGACGGTGGGAGAAGCGGGTCCGGCCGCGCAGTCAAGAGCCGGAGAGAAGGCAGGAAGAGAGCTGTTCGCGGAGCGGGAGAAAACCGCGGCGCTGAAAGCGGCGGGGCCGGCCGCGCCGCGGGAAGGCGAAAGACGTCTGTTCGATGGACAGATGTTGGGGAAAATGCTTAAAGTGGCCATTCCCACCATGCTGCAGCAGTCCATCGTATCCATCGGCATGCTGCTGGTACAGTCGGTGGTGAATGGCTTCGGTTCTTCGGTGCTGGCGGGCTATACGGCGGGGCAGCGCATTGAATCCATCTGCATCGTGCCTATGATCGCTGCGGGAAACGCGGTTTCCACTTTCACCGCCCAGAATATGGGGGCCGGGGAACCGGAGCGGGTGCGCAGAGGCTATCGGAGTTCCTATGAGATCGTTCTGGGGTTTGCCGTATTGATCTGCGGGATCCTGCTTGCGTTCCGCAGACAGATTATCGGGGCTTTTCTGGATGGGGAAGCGGCGTCGCTGGCCTATTCCACCGGCGTTTCCTACGTCTCCTTTCTCGCGTTTTTCTTCGGGTTCATCGGCTTGAAGGCCGTTACGGACGGCGTTCTGCGGGGCAGCGGGGATGTTGTCGTCTTCACCGCGGCCAATCTGGTGAATCTGACGATCCGGGTGGCGGTGGCCAATCTCTGTGCGCCCGTCTGGGGCGTAGCCGCGGTCTGGTATGCGGTGCCCATGGGCTGGTGCGCCAACTATCTGGTGTCTTTTCTTCGGTATCTTTCCGGAAAGTGGAGCCGAAAGCGGCTGATTGGCTGACCGGACAGGTGCCATGCCGGGGGGAAACGGAAAATGTCCGCGCAGGGCGCGGACATTTTCCGTTTCGAAATGCCGGGAAGCGATCCGGCGGGCTTTCAGGAATTCATATCCTTATCCACATTGACCACGGTGTGATAGCCGGGATCCATTTTTTTCGCCTTTTCAGCGATCAGGGCACAGAGCGCGTCATCGCTCATTTTGAAATGATAGGGCGCGAGCACGTCAAAAAGGATTTTGGTGCGGCTGGAGCCCCGTACCAGCCGAAAATCGTGCAGGCGCAGGACGGGATCGATTTCCCGCAGCAGAGCGGACATTTCCCGGCGCACCTCCAGCGTCCTTTCGTCATCGGTCACAACAGGGTCCATGTGGATGACGGCATTGCAGTGCAGCTGTTTCTGCAGGGCCCGCTCCACTGTGTCCACGGAATCATGCAGGCTTAAAAGGTCTCCGGCAGCGTCCACTTCCGCATGCAGGGAAATCATTGTGCGTCCCGGCCCGTAATTGTGGACGATGAGATCGTGAATGTCCAGAATATCGGGATCGGAGAGAGCGATTTCACGGATCCGGTCCACAAACGCCTGGTCCGGGGGCTGGCCCAGCAGCGGATTGATGGTGTCTCTGGCGGCGCAGATGCCGGAATAGCCGATGAAAAGCCCGACCAGCAGGCCGCACCAGCCGTCGATATGGAGGCCAGTGAAAGCCTCGGTCAGCGCCGCGGCCAGTACCGCCGCCGTGGCGAAGACATCGCTTATGGAATCGGCGGCAGAGGCCTTCATGGCCGCACTGTTGATTTTGACCGCGATGGAACGGTTATAACCGTACATATACAGCTTCACCAGAATAGAGACGGTCAGCAGGACGGGGATCAGCGGATGGAAAAGCAGATCATCCGGGTGAATGATCTTCTCCACGGAGGTTTTTAAAAGCTCCAGCGCCATCAGCAGGATCAGGCAGGAAACGACGAACCCGGCCAGATATTCGATGCGGCCGTGTCCGAAGGGATGATCGTGGTCCGGCTCCTGCCCACTCATCCGAAAACCGATGAGGGTTACCAGACAGGAGGCCGCGTCAGATAAGTTGTTGAAAGCATCCGCCGTGATGGCGATGGAGGCGCTTATGACGCCGACAAAGGCCTTGAACCCGAACAAAAGCAGGTTCAGGCCGATCCCCACCGCGCCGCAGAGCACGCCGTAGGCCTGGCGGACAGACGGATCTTCCACGTCCTGTCGGTTCTTTATGAAAATACGGGAAAGAAGAGTGATCATGATACACTTCCTTTGCGGAAAAAATGGTTTTGTTGATTGTAACACCTTTCCAGGAAAATAGGAAGGGATTTTTGCGGGCTATGGACTTATTCCTCTGTTTCCTATATACTGGAAACTGTCAGGCGGCATATCCCTGCCGCTGTTAAGCGATAAAGGGGAACGGCTGGCAGAAGCCTGGAAGCGGAAACGGGAAAACATTCTGGAAAAGAGAATGGGCAGTTCCGCAGCCGATGCACACAGGGAGGAAATCATGTACGGACGGGTGAAGGAGCGGATAAAAAAGAACAGTCTATTTTTGCTGTGCGGTCTGGTCGCGGCCTTTTTTGAAGTCCTGGGTGTATTATTGTGCGGAATGGAAGGCGAAGGAAAGGCATATGTATTTCAGTTCAGCCATATTTTGATGCTCGTATTTACGGGATGTATTGCGTTTGGGGCTGCAGTGGCGGCCCTGTATGCCATGCTGCATGGTGGAAGGCGTTTTGTTTCGGGCCATGCAGAGCGCTCCAGGCTGCTTTCCAGCCCCGGTTTTTACTATATTGCCCTGCTGGTCGGCTGGCTGCCCTGTTATCTGGCCTATTTTCCGGCTATCTACTCTTATGACGGTGAACCACAGTTGATCCAATATACGGAGCATGCATTCAATAATCACCATCCTATCGCGCACACGCTGATTCTTGGGGGCTGCTATGATCTTGGCAGATTTCTGCAGAGGCTGAACTGTCCGTTAGACGGCATGGCGATTTATGCCTTTTTGCAGATGCTGCTGCTTGCGGGGGCTTTTACCTGCGGCTTCGCCTTTTTAATTCGCCGCGGCGCGCCGAGACGCATGCTGATCGCGACGCTTCTCTGGTGCGCTTTCTTTCCCGTGCATCCGCTTATGGCAGTAAGCACGACAAAGGATACTTTTTTTACGGCCTTTTTCCTGATGGTGTTTTTTGCGCTTGTCCGGGTCATGGAAAAAGGAGAACGGTCCGGGAGAGCGGAAATGATATCGCTTTGTCTTGGGAATCTCGGCATGATGCTATTCCGCAAAAACGGGTTATACATACAAATGATAATGCTTTTGATTTTTACAGCGGCTGCGCTGCGCTGGCTGCTGCCGTATATGAAAACTCGCCGCAAAACCGACGGCTCTGTGGGGGAACCCCGCATAAGGATATGGTTTGAGCTTGCGGCCGTCACGCTGCTGAGCATCTGCCTGTTCTGCGGGGCGGAAGCCGCGTTGGTACGTGCGGTCGACGCCGAGCCGGGAGAGTCGGCGGAAGCATTGAACATTCCGCTGCAGCAGCTTGCCAGGGCGTATAAGAGCGGCGGGGAAACGATGAGCGAAGAAGACCTGGAACTGCTTTATGCGTATCTTCCTCCGGAGGGCCTGGCGAACTACCGTCCTTATATAACGGACGGCGTTAAAATGTATTTTAACAACGACTTGTATAAAAAAGATCCGGCGGGTTTCTGGCGCATTTATCTGCGCCTGTTCCGGAAATATCCCGGTTCCTATCTGATCGCTCCGGCCTATCTGACGATGGGGGATTGGTTCTTGACAGATACCTCGCACACTTCAGTATATAAGGATTGGTGGCGTGACAGGATGGGATATCTGATCACGGATGCGACGCCGGTTTTTGCGGAAAGATTCGTAAAAAAGGAGAATTTACTGCCTGCCGTCAGAAATATCTATGAAGCGCTGGTTACGGATTGTGTGTATCAGCGTTTTCTGCCTGCCCAAATTCTGTTTGCTCCGGCATTATACTGTTTCCTGACATTGTTTGCAGGAATAGCCTTTGTGAGGCAAAGGCGCTGCGGCCAGTTGGTTCCGTGGGCGGTCGCGGCGATTTATTTTCTGACGGCGGCCGCAGGTCCCTGTGTGTTGGTTCGATATGTTTATCCTTTTATGGCGTTGATGCCGTTCCTTGCTTTTCAGGTGTTGAGGGAAGCTACATGCTTCTCCGAACCCGGCGGAAAATCCCGGGAGCGCGGTGCGCTGCAGACGGCCGGGAGCATTTGCGGTGAAAACCGAAGCATTTATCTGGAAAACCGGGGGATCCCCTCTTGCACGGGGCCGGAAAATTGTGTATAATTTCTCACGGTATGGAACAATGGAAAGCATGCCTCGTGCGCTTTCTGTTTTGAATGGAAAAATAAAGGAGACCGATCATGAGCAAAAAACCTGTAGTATTGATGATCCTTGACGGCTATGGCCTGAACGAGAGAAAGGACCACAACGCGGTGGCGGAGGCGTCCACCCCGGTGATGGACGAGCTGATGCGCACCTGTCCCTTTGTGAAGGGCAATGCCAGCGGCATGGCGGTGGGCCTGCCGGAGGGCCAGATGGGCAATTCCGAGGTGGGACACCTGAACATGGGCGCGGGCCGCATCGTGTATCAGGAGCTGACCCGGATCACCAAGGAGATCCAGGACGGCACCTTTTTTGAGAATCCCGCGCTTCTGGACGCGGTGAACAACTGCAAGCAGAAGGATTCCTCCCTGCATCTGTACGGCCTGGTGTCCGACGGCGGCGTGCACAGCCACAACACCCATATTTACGGACTGCTGGAGCTGGCGAAGAGAAACGGTCTTTCCAAGGTATACGTGCACTGCTTCCTGGACGGCCGCGACACCCCTCCCACCAGCGGCAAGGGCTATGTGGAGGAGCTGGAAGCGAAGATGCAGGAGATCGGCGTGGGTAAGGTGGCCTCCGTGATGGGACGCTACTATGCCATGGACCGGGACAACAATTACGACAGGGTAGAGCTCGCCTACAGGGCGCTGACCAGGGGCGAGGGGCTGACCGCTTCCAGCGGCCCGGACGGCATTCAGGCCTCCTATGACAGACAGGAGACGGACGAGTTCGTGAAGCCCACCGTGGTGGTGGAGGACGGCAGGCCCGTCGCCACGATCCAGGACGGTGATTCCATCATCTTTTTCAACTTCCGTCCCGACCGCGCCAGGGAGATCACTCATGTGTTCTGCGACGATGAATTTACCCGCTTTGAGCGGCCGAAGCGTCCGGATGTGACGTATGTGTGTTTTTCCGATTACGATCCCACCATCCCGAACAAGGAGGTGGCGTTCCACAAGATCTCCGTCACCAATACCTTCGGCGAATGGCTGGCGGCGAACGGCATGAAGCAGGCCCGCATCGCCGAGACCGAGAAGTACGCGCATGTGACCTTTTTCTTCAACGGCGGCGTGGAGAAGCCCAACGAGGGCGAGGACCGCATCCTGGTGAATTCCCCCAAGGATGTGCCCACCTATGATCTCAAGCCGCAGATGAGCGCCTATGAGGTCTGCGACAGGCTGGTGGAGTCCATCAAGTCCGGCGTCTATGACGTGATCATCATCAATTTCGCCAATCCCGACATGGTGGGACATACCGGCGTGGAGGCGGCGGCCATCAAGGCCGTGGAAGCGGTGGACGCCTGCGTGGGCAGAGCGGTGGCGGCCATTAAGGAGGCGGACGGCGTGATGTTCATCTGCGCGGACCACGGCAATGCGGAGCAGCTGGTGGACTATGAGACCGGCGCGCCCTTCACGGCGCACACCACCAATCCGGTGCCCTTCATCCTCGTCAACT